>CAZUIS010000014.1:0-15211 GCA_964620295.1 uncultured Candidatus Peribacteria bacterium | reverse complement strand
CATGGAGATAGACTAAAAAAAGAAAGTTTAAACGTCTTTATTTCTATCCAACAAAAAAAATCAGATTCTAATAAATATAATATTGCTGATCTACAAAAATTTCCACTCAACGAATTGGTTACTATTCTCACAACCTACAAAGAAACAAGTAAAAAAGATACAACACTTGTCCACAGAATTAGTAATCCACTAATAGATAGAGCACAAACTATCGGAGAATTGGGATTAGGATATCTTACTCTCAACAGAGGTATTGATACGCTTTCTGGAGGAGAGATCCAAAGACTCAGACTCGCAAAGCAACTTTGAAACAAACTGACTGGAATTATCTATGTGCTTGATGAACCGACAATCGGACTTGATGACAAAGAAATTGAAAGAGCCATCAATTCTATCAAGAAACTTAAAGATATGGGAAATACCATTATCGTTGTAGAACACAATGAGGAATTTATCAAAGCTTCAGATCGAGTAGTTGAAATAGGACCAGGTGCAGGAGATTTTGGAGGGAATTTATTATTTAGTGGTCCTTATGATGAATTTCTCAAATCAAATACATTGACTGCCCAATATATCACAGGGAAAAAGAAAATTCATATCGATTTTGAACACCATCCAAGCAACAAAAAAATCCATATTAGAAAAGCTAGCAAATACAATCTTCAAGATGTTTCAGTAGATATCAATTTGGGAAGTTTTACGGTAATTACAGGCCCTTCGGGAGCAGGAAAAACTACGCTTATGTATACTACTCTTTTCAGATTTCTTGATGAAAAAACAAAATTTGTTCAGAGCTACATTAGGCTACAACTCCTCAAAAAAGGTCGAAATCGGCAAGAAATTTTGGCTGCTCCCGTCCTTCACAAGGAGGAATATGAGCATTACGAAAACCTCGCATTACAAGAGTTTTACAAAGATTTAGCAGTTGATACGATCACAGGGCACGAAGAAGTCAAAAACGTCATTTACGTTGATCAGACCAGCATCGGCAAAACACCTCGTTCGTGCCCTGCTACGTTCATTGGAACCTTCGATCACATAAGACAACTGTATGCAGGAACCACCGAAAGTAAATATTTGGGATTCAACGCAAGTTATTTCAGTTTCAACTCAAGCAAAGGATCTTGTACTGCCTGTGATGGATATGGATACAAAAAAGTTGAACTTCAATTCCTTCCAGACACCTACATCCCCTGTGATCTCTGTAAAGGAAAAAGATATAAAAACGAAATTCTAGATATCAAATGGAAAGGGAAAAGCATAGCTGAAGTATTGGAAATGTACGTTGATGATGCTTTAGAATTTTTTAAAGAAATTGATACAATTAGAGAAGATCTCGAACTTATGAAAAACATTGGTCTTGGCTACCTCAAAATGGGGCAGCCAGCGCATACGCTCTCAGGATGAGAGAGCCAAAGAGTAAAACTTGTAAAACATCTACTCAAATCATACAAAGGACATTCTCTCTATTTCTTAGATGAGCCAACCGTTGGACTTCATATGGCAGATATTGAGAAATTATTAAAAGTTATTAGAGAGTTTTTGAATAAAGGTGATACTATTCTTATGATAGAACACGACCAAAATATTCTTCAGTATGCAGATAATATTATTTATTTAGACAATGGAAAACTTAAGAAATAAATAGGTAAAAAGCAGACTAAACCAAGAGACTTGCTTTTTACAAGAAAATATGTATACTAAAAGACGCGCTCATTGTATGATTTATTCAAAAAAACATTCATATGGTCATTAGAACCTTTCAAAAACAAAGAAACATCAAAAAAACATTAGGAGTAATCGGAATAATGGTTATTGGTATACTCTTGGTAGCGAAATTATCAAACACAATTTATGAAAAAATTGTAGAAAAAAATGCAAATCAAACATTTGTTGTGGGTACAACAATAAATTTTGCCTGAGAAATCAATGCAGAAAATAACTTTCCATTATATACACACAAAATAACCAACAAACAAGGAAACACTATTTTCTTAAAAAGTAGTAGTATAAATTTGAATTCTTACTCAGGAAAATTAGAAATTTTTGGAGAAATAAAAGACATTAGAAAAGATATTCCTATTATCGAAGTGTCTGCTCTCAAATTTATAGATCAAGGACTAATTATCAAAAATAATATCTATTTTTTTGTAAAAGATCTTCTTTACTTAGATTTTTGAAACCAACCACAATTGTCTGCAAAAAAAGAAAAAAAAGAAATTCAAATTTTTTATGAAAAACAAAAAGTTTCAAGTATAGAACGTTTCCTTTGTAGTAGAGTTTTAAGACAAAGAGATTGTACTTATCTTATAGAAGATTATAGCAATAATCAAAAGGAAAACTTTGATTCTTATCGATGATATACCTATTACAAACACGGAACTGGATTACGAACAGTATTTGATGAAACAATGTTTTGATACGTATTCAAAGATATAGAAGAAGAAACCATGTTAAATCTATCAACTATAATAAGAATTGTAGATAAAAAGTTTATTATCAGCAACAAAAGAAATACAATCAAGGAAGCTTGTAACGACAAAGGAGAAGACAATATACAAATAGAAAATAGCATTGTACAATATGACGATAATAATCAGGTACACATATCTGCCAAATCTTCCAAAACAGGGAAAACATGTAAAGTTACTTTTGATATGCGAAACGAACGAACAGTAATACAAACTGAAATTTTATAAAAAAAATTCCTCACTATGAGGAATTTTTTTAAGAAAAATTAATTATTGAATATTTATAATTTTAACATCAATTCTTCCTGTTGCTAATCTCATTTTTACAACTTCCCCTATTTTCTTTCCTCTAATAGCCATTCATAATGGTGATTCTAACGAAATTTTTAAATCTTTTCAATCAAGACCAGCTTCTCCAGTTCCAACAACATCTGCTGTATATTCTTTATCCCCTTCAACAAAAAAAGTTACTGTTGTTCCATAATCTACTGTTTTATCAGATTTTTTTGCTGGTTTTTTTTCTTCTTGGATAATTTCAACATTATGAAGAAGTTCTTCTATTTCATTCATTCTTGTTTGCACAAAATCTTTATCTTCTAATGCTGATTTATATTCAAAGTTTTCGGAAAGATCTCACATAGATTTAGCATCTGCTAATCTTTCGAGAATTTTAGGTAATTCTACTTTTTTAAGATTATGAAGTTCTTGTACCAATTTTTCATATCCCTCTTTTGTTAAATAATTAGTTTTTGTAGACATTTCTTCTAAATTTTAAAGTATAAATAAAAAGCCTTAATAGTAAATTGTCTAATCAAAAGCCTATTTTGAAAGAAATTCTTTAAAACGCTTAAAGGCGTGATTAACTAAATCTTCAACATATTTAAATCAGACTTTACTACTATAAGTAAATATTTGTCCATCACAATCAAAAACAAATTTTGCCTCATATCTTCATTGTTTATTTTTTTGGATTTTGTAGTTCAAACGAACCTCTGCATCTTTTTTAGTATACACTTTTTTAAGATAAGCATCTAATTTTCCATCAATATTTTTATCCACAATTTCTTTAATTGCTGTTTGTTTATATACAGGGACATTATAAAAGCTATACGATACTTCTACTTGTTTATCTACCATGTCGTAATAATAAGAAGATAAAAAAACATGATTACACTGACACTATACAAAAGCCAGAAAAAAATGCAACTAGAAACCTAGGTAAGTTGTTCTAGAAATTTTTTTTTAACATCATTATTTTTCAATCATTGTTTAATAAGAACGTAACTTTTTCTAATAAGTTCTCTAATATCTTGATAGTAAATCAAACTTAAAACTTCTTGTAAAGTAGCCCATTTATAGATACCAACATATCATTCAACTTGATCTATAGAAACAACAGAAGGATCTCAAACGAATTCCATAAGAAAATAAGTAACATCTTTATCTATAGGTCATTTATTATCAACATTTCTAATTTGAGTAGTTCCAAGCATTTGTTTTAATTTAAGCTGATTAATTGGTATTCCTGATTCTTCACTTACTTCTCTTATTGCAGCAACTTCAAGAGATTCATTGCCTTTAATCTTTCCTTTTGGAGAAACCCATTCTATTTTACCAGAAAGTGCATGTCTTTTTATCAAAAGATATCTTGGTTCTCCATCATGAGCATCAAGATAATAAACAATTCATCAGGCACTTTGAATAACATCAACCATAAAAGCAATAAAAAACAAAGTAAATTATGATAATCCTCGTTCTGCAACTTTTCTAAGAAGATCAGCAACAGGGTTTGGATCTTTTTGCGAAATATCTAGAATCAATGATTGAGCTGCCTTTGATTGAGCCTCAGCTACAACTCACTTTTTCGCATATTCCACATAATAAGAAGGAATTTGAACATGATTTTGAAGTTGACGTAAATCACGCTTAGATCAAAGAACAGCTTCTTTTTCATCGTTTTGCTTATCTTTTTCTAAATGATCTATTTTTTCAAAGACCTCTTTTTTTATTTTTTCAGGAAGAATCAAGCTTTTTAAAGCGTCTAATCCCTTTTTTAACGGATTAAGCAAAATTTTTTCAGCCAAAGCAAAAGTAGAATGACGACTTTCATCAATGATTTTTTTTTCTTTTTGCTCTTTCTGCTTATGAACATCAATCGAATGTTCAGATTCTTGTTGTCCAAGTTTTTTCTCTATCTCATTCATCTGTTATCACAAACTAGCTAAAAGTTTTTTCATAATTGCAGCATTTTGTTTGTAATTAACTCTCGTTGGTCAAATAATACTAATAACACCATCATATCAACTCATTTGTATTTTTACATACAAACAAGAAATCATAACATCATTATCTTCTATAAATGTATAATAAATCTGATTTTTTTTGAGCATCTTACCGTCGAGGAACTTTACTAGTTTTTTTTCTTCTATAAAACGGATAATATTCCTTGTTGTTTGATATTCATCAATCAAATCATCTCTCAAAAGATTATTGATTCCCAAATAATAATACTCATCGTTTCTTAAAAAACCTACTACCACTCCATCAGCAATTGCTCATAAGGTTTCAACTAAATTTTTCATAGTATCCCTCGCTCAAACAATTTCATCAGATAATTCTTGTTCTTGTTGAGCCAAGAAATGTTCTATATACAAAGTCAATCCTTGAACAGTAGGTATTCTTCCAGAACTATTATATGGCTGATAAACCATTCCTTGCTGTTCAAGAAGATTTAAATATTTTCTCAAAGTAGAGGGCGCATATTCTAAATCTCACTGAGAATGCAAAAATTTAGAACCAATAGGCTCTCCTTTGGTGATATACGTATCTATCACAACATCCAAAAGTGCCAACAACTTTTCATCATAGGTCATCTTACGGATTAGAAAAAACATAAAATATTACCTTATGTATATATTTTCAAGCAAAATAAGCAAGAGAAAAGTCAAGAAAAGCCTACATACAAAAATAATTCAAGCTTGAAAACAAAAAACGTATTTATAAAATAATTCAGATTTTTTATTGTTTATCATGTCTCTATGAAACAAAAGATTTTTTTGGGTATTGGTATTTTGTTGTGTAGCATTGTATGATTTTCTATATACAATGAATTTATGACAAATCACACGTATTATTATGAAATGTTTGGTAATCGAGAAAATTGGAAAATATTTATTCGATGAGTAATCTCCTTGATGCTGCCCTTGGGATATATTTTACGAAACAAAACATTTTCTTTAAAAAAATGGATAATAGGACGATTACCTGCTGGATTGGTTCTTTTTTGAATAGCACACATCCTGATAAAAGAAAATATTTTTGGTTCTGCAGGATTGGTAATGTTAATCATAAACACTTGTCTTCTCTATTTTTTGGGAATATATACTATTTTATGAATAACAAGTATAGGAACATTAGTAAATAAATATCGAATTCGTCTCCCTCAAAAAAGAATACAAGAAATGTTTCTTAATTTTTGAATTGGATTGGGAATGTTTTTGCTTACAATCAAAATATTAGCTAGTTTCACCATCTTATATTGAGCAATAACTTGGGCAATGTTTATAGGACTAGGAGTTGCTATATATTATTCAAAAAAAGAATTATCAGAATATGCTACACAAATCGAAGAAGCATTTGAACCAATGAAATATCAAGGATTAAAGAAAAATGGTATCATATGGGTAAGTGTTATTTTGGTCGCTATATCACTTCTTTATTATTTTTATTGATTTCAACTATCATTTATCCCATATTCAACAGCATGGGATGCAAATCATGCATATATGTACATTCCAAAAGTAATTGCAGAAAATCATGGAATACTTCGATGAAATATAGGTGTTGCTGCAACACCACCAGAATTACGACATGGGTTTATAACATTTTGGTTCAGTCTCATTTGATCTATTAAGGGGTTTTGGCTATGATCAGATACTGTAGCAGTAGCTATGAACTTTTTAAGTGGACTTTTTGTTCTTATTTTAGGATTAGGAACCGTAAAAGAAATTATCAATTATTTCATCAACAAAGAAAGCAACGGATCTAAAATAGCTTTCTACATAGGACGATTTCTGATTATGTTATGGCTTACAAGTGGTATGGGAGCATTTCTTGTGTTTGTCGACAACAAAACAGACCTAGGAGTAATGGCAATAACTATGCTAGGAATGTTATCAGGATTAGTATTTCTCAACTATATCAAAGAAAATAAAGATGCTCATCACAAAGATACTTTAAAATATATCCTTATTTCCTGAGCATTCTTTGCATTAGCAGTAATGGCAAAACAAACAGCATTTATAGATATTGTTCTTTTCGGTCTATTACTCATCTCTCTATGGATAAATTCACTAACTGCAATTGGATTAGGAATTATGGTTACAGGATTCACAGGGATTTTTCAGATAGCAAACGCAAGAGATCTTATTAGTCAGGAAGCAGGAATACGAGTGACTGCTATTGGTGCCGCTATTGTTCTATGAGGAATCATCTATGGATACACAAAACAACATTTTAAAAAAATAAAAACAGTTCTCCTTCATCTTAGTATATGGTTTGGAGCATTTTTATGAACATTATTATTATTTAAAGGCTCTCATTTACTTTATACACAAATTAAAAATTCTGAATTTTCACCATGAAATTTTGCAAAATCATTATTATTAGCAACTACTGATCAAGAAAAACTAGATAATCAAACAAATATTGACCAAACACAAAAAGAAAATCTTTGAGTCGAAGTATGTAAAGCAGTAGAATTTAGCGATGAAGAACTTTCTAAAACAAAAAAAGAAGCAGTTGTGGGAAATGAAGACGTTGGAAGATATGTAGGATATTGATGGAAAGAATTTTCAAAAGGGAAAGGATTAAACCTATGATATGGATTATTGAGATTAATATATCCAAAAAACAATACTTGTTATGGAGCAAACAAAAATGCAAAAATATTGTGTAAAAATAGTGATATTATACTATCATTCAACATTAATGGAATAAAAGGTATCGCAGAGACACTAGATCAAGATTCAAAAGCATACGAAGTTATTGAAAAAGCACTCAAAAGCGCTGAAGCAAAATGAACAGTAAGTTCTACAGCAGAATATAGAGATGAAATACTTATGATAAAACAATTTTATGAAAATCACGCCATAAAAACAGAAAGTGGAAAAATATTTGTTCCTTATAGATATATTATTCCTTTAAACATTTCTTTCAATTGGTCATTACAAAACTTAAGTAGTTATTATACCGATATTGGATTTATTCGATTATTTAGCATTGTATTTATCATCCTTTGACTACTTTATGGTCTATTAAAAAAAGATAAAACCCTTATAAGCATAACAAGTATTGCAATATTATGATGGGCTATTTGGTGGATGATCTGATGAGGAATTTTACGATATGGGTTAGGATTGGTAATATGGACTATCCTCTCTTCTATTATGTATATCAATGCACTCATCAATGATAGCTCAGAAGAAGTAGAAAAAAATATGTTATATTTCTTTTTGTTTCTATTTGCTATCTGGTGAATTATTCAATTAATGTTCAACATTATCAGAATATCATCTCAATGAGCAGGAGGACCTTTCGCCCGATACAAAATGAGTACAGGGAAAATCGTAGAAATAGATACAAAGCTCCAACAAAAAGAAACCTTAAAAAACAATTACAAACGAAAAGATGTTTTCGATCTTCAATTTCCTCATT
The DNA here is from genome assembly GCA_964620295.1 of uncultured Candidatus Peribacteria bacterium. Lineage (GTDB taxonomy): Bacteria > Patescibacteriota > Gracilibacteria > Absconditabacterales > Absconditicoccaceae > UBA5124. The sequence continues at coordinate 7,025 of CAZUIS010000014.1, read as the reverse complement.
ATAACAAATTTATTGAATTAGTAAAAGAAAGAGAAGATAACGATGGCGTATTGGTTGCAGGAACATATATTCAATATTTCCTTCATAACCAAAAAAATCTCAAACAAGATGGAATGTTATGACGATTACGAGAAGAAATGTCTGATAATGACAGTTGTAAAACTGTACAAAGACTACAAAAAGAACATATCAAATATCTTGTTATAGATCCAAATATTTGAACGGTAGGAATGGGAGAAGGAAACGAAACATTGTTCCATAGATTCTTTGCGAAACTCGATCCTGTATCAAATAAAATTGAATCTCACGGAGTAATAAGCATGTTGATGAAAATGAAACAAGAATGATTTCTCAACCTCATAAACACAAATAACTTATGAACAAAATATGCACTAGAAATAAGTGACACAGAAATGAGAACATATTTCGGACAAAACCTTTCAAAGGAAGACCTTCTTCTCACAAGAGCTAAGTTAGCAGTAGCAAGATATTTTCAAGATGCAAATACATACATAAATGCCATAGCAAACATCTTCGCAAAAAGAATCGAAACAGGAAAAGCTATTGGAGATATTGCTGACGTATACGGAAAAGGGATAAATGAACAAAAAGTAGCAAGCGTTGCTCAACAACTTTTGGAATCAGGACAAGTAACTGCACAAATGCTAGAAACAATGACAAGCAATCTTTCCCAAGACGAAAGAACAATCTTATTACAATACATCAATCTGTTTCAATTATACAAATCAGGAAACAGCCAATTACAAAATGCAATCAACAATATATTAGGACAAAGCTTAGGAGGAAGTAGTCAAATTATCGTACTAGAATTGTTATAAAAAAAAGAAAAGGACTTCTACAAAAAGAGTCCTTTTTTTATAACGACAAAAAATCAAAAATAGGATTGACTTTTATCAGAAAATATATAAATTAAACAAAAGAAATAAAAATGAAAACAATTAAAATATTCCACATATGAGAAAAACTATTTTTATAACAATAATGCTAGGCATTATTGCTATATCATGTGAGAAAGAAGACAGTGAACCACAAGGCCTAAAAATGCTTTATGGACAAACACTGGATAGCGAAATGCATAAGATAAATATGCATCTCGCTTACGAAACCATGCTACAAGTAGGCGACACTATTTGGCCACTAGATGCCAATGGCAACCCTATAAAAGAACCAGATCCAAATACTGGTGAGCCCCAATTCATAGGAATAAAATACTATGAAGTAACCGTTTCCCAGCAATTAGTGAAAGTTGGTCAAAAAAGCACAGAGGAACTGGTCAAAGAACGAGACAGAACTCTAGTATTCTTTAACCAAAACCCCGGACAGAAAGTATACGTATCCTTTCCCGATGATGCCCAAATTATGGATCGAAAAATTGAGACTGGCGAAGTATTCCAAGAAAAAATTAAAGAACTGGATAATATTCGCCAACGAATGGTAGAGAATCCAACGCACACACTATCTCAAGAAATTGAGGTAATACACAATAATGCAAAGCCTATCTGGCTCAAAGCATGTGCAGAAGATTTTATCGATCAAATGCTAAACCCAAAATTTGCCAAATACAATCCTGCCAAAGCGCAGACAATAGCAAAAGACAGGGGAAACATCAATCTACTTGTCCAAAAAACAGTAGAAGAAACTATGGAAAACACATAAAAAGGAGGTTTATAACCTCCTTTTTTCTATTGAAAAACTAAAATAACGATGTTTGCTGAGGCATAACAAATTTTCTTTTCATTTCATCCAACGGTTTTTCCAAAGAAGAAAAGTGAAAATCTTTTACCAAAACTTGTTTATATCTTTCAAAATCAATAGTACAAACAAGATCAGACAAAACAGGAGAAAAATCAGGAATAATTTGTAAATTTACTAATTGCCTACTCATATAAGCTATTTCACGTTGTTCCGAAAGTTTTTGTTTGAAATCTGGAGAGAGATCATCGAGATGAGCATAAATCTGATCCAAACTTCCATATTGTTTGATGAGATCCGAAGCTTTCTTTGGTCCGATTCCTGCTACTCCAGGAATGTTATCTGAACTATCGCCAAGCAACGCAAGATAATCAAGCATCAACGCTGGTGCAAACAAAAACTCTTGTAAAAACTGTTTTGTATCTACACGAATATTTTTCATGGGATCAACACAAAACACATTATGATCAAGTAATTGTTTAAGATCTTTATCGGAAGAATAAACATCTATCACCAAATCAGGATGTGATTTAAATGTAGTAACCAACGTAGCAATAATATCATCTGCTTCATAACCAGGCACTATCAAACTTGGTAGTTTCATATCCTCGACAACTTTCCACGTAAGAGGAATTTGTTGTTTAAAATCATCTTCCATCTTTTTACGATTAGCTTTGTATTCTGGGAACGATTCATGTCTATGTGTTTTTATAGGAGAATCCCAAGCAATCACAAAATAATCTGGTTTTTCTGCCAATATTTTCAATATCATACGAACAAATCCATAGACAACATTAACATTTATTCCTTCAGTATTAGTCAAAGGAGGAAATGCGTAATATGCTCTATATAAGAATCACGATCAATCCAGAATAAACAATTTTTTCATTAATAAAACTAAGAATTAAAACTATTTAATATCATCCAACAAATTGAGCAACAAAAAGATTCATTCTTTATTACAAAATAACTCGACAATGTAATTAATCAATAACTAAGCTAGCCTTGATATATATAAAACTTTCGATATAAAATACAAGTGATGAAAAAAACAACCAGAATTTAATTATTAGAAATAAAATGATTACAATACCATCTCCCGAAGCTATGTACGAATTAGGAAAATCTTTGGCAAAAGATCATAAAATTTTGTTATTGGAAGGAGAACTAGGAAGCGGAAAAACAACATTAACAAAAGGATTTGCAGAAGGTTTGGGAATCAACACAAAACAAGTACAAAGTCCAACCTATACCTACCTCAATAGTTATGACGACAAATTATTACACATTGATATGCGAAGACTTAACGAACAAAAAGAACTTATAGAAAAAGGAATTTTGGATCAAATACATCAATATGAATATATCATTATAGAACGACCAAAACATACAAAATTTTTAGATTTAGAAAAAGCAACTACGGTTACCATAAAAAAAACCTCTCCCACAACGAGAGAGGTCTCTATTTCTAGCTAAAAAATACAAAATTTAAAGCTGAATTCCATACAATTCCAATGATTGTTTAAACTGATCCAAATGATAGTTGGATAAATTTTGTTTACATTCATTGTTATCATCTTTGATAAGTTTCAAAATAACAGAGAAATTATCAAAATTCTTGGCAAGAGATTCAAGCTCAGCATCAGACAACGGAGATTTTTCCAAACTCTTTAAAATATACAAAATAAATGAATTAACTAATTTTTTCATCTCATTTTTTTTGAAATCTGGCATATTTAAAATCAATTCAGTTCATTTAATCTGAAGTTTAATTTGGGTATAATCAATATTATTTTTACATTCGGTATACTTATCTATTTCATTTTTAAATTGTTCTTTAATAGAAGTTTGCACTCATGAAACAGCGAGTATTTGTTGTCAAGAAGCAAATCCTCAGGTAAGAAGGAAATTAACTCACGAAGAATATGTTGTCAACGTTTGCCCAAATAATGTAGCCAACAACGTAAAATTTATATTTCCAGAAGAAGTACGCTTCAAAGTTAATGCTGCTTTACTTTCATTACCTGCAACATCTTTTACAACAATTCCCATATCATAATCAGTGTTCAAAGCTAATGTTGGCAAAGAAAAACTATGTCCTGTTGCCAAACCTGTCATAGAAAAAGCCCATCAATTAGTAGTATTTTTGAGTAAAACAAAAGATGTTGCACGAGTTGGTTCAGAAGTCACAAATGAAAATAAATATCAAGACAAATTATATGAACTAATTTGTGGATAAATAGCATCATAAAGCAATTGAGATGATCAGGTTACTATTTGAGAAAACCCAGCCAAATCTTTATAAGATATAGTATATTTCAAATATCATCAAGATAAAGAAACAGGAAGAATATAACGATATGTATAATAAGAGCCAGAAAGAGAAACAAAAGAAGCCAACCCAGTTCCTACAGAAACAAAAACCCCAGTTAATTGTTCAGAAGCCGAAAAATTAATTAAAATAGGAGTTCCTCCTCCGACAGTCGCAGACGAAACTCACGAAGCGGATAAAACTATTCACGAAAGAGACGGTTGTTTATTATCTATAGAAAAATTAGTAGTTTCTGACAAAATAGTATCTGGTTGCACCAGCCATCTTAAACGATATCCAGTCCATGAATCAGATGCTACTCAAGAAAAAACACCGGTAAAAAGAAGGATTGTTGCTCAACTAGAATTACGTCATGTTTGCGTATAAAACCCAGATCACAAAAGAGTTGTATCAAATAAATATCCTGTTGTAGTTCAAGAAAGAGTTGCTAAAGTAATCCATTCTTCATTATGATCATATAACTGAAGATCTATATCTTCATCAAGACATTCAGGAGAAACACCCCAAAAGATATTCATTATTCCTGTATAAACACGACCTGAAACAAGAGGAGAAGAAAATCATGAATAGGTACATTCTCACGTAAACGAAGAAACAAATCAATAAGGATCTTGCTCGTTTGTTCCTGTTTGCGTAGCTCCTGTTTGCGTAGCTCACGTTTGTACAAATCAAGTTTGTACTGTTCACGTTTGTTCAATACTTGATTGAATACTACCCGTTTGTAATAGTCCAGATAAAATCAAAATATCTTCGGGCACCGTTTCTATAGCTCAGGTTTCTTCTTGAGCATCACCTGTTGTTTGAAGAGAACCAGTTGTTGTTTCGCTAGTTTCTTCTTGTTGAGCTCCCGAAAAAGAAATAAGTGCATCATCTGCGTAACTTGTATCATTATAAGCATTGTACAACGTATAACTTGTAGCAAAAAGCATCACTATTTTAGCGATAAGAAAAACTCAACCTGCAATTCATCAAAAAAATAAATACGTATGATGATGTTTTTTCACATGATTAACTACCTTTTTGGCATTAAACACAATGCTATGATGTGAAGTAAACATAGGAATAAAATAATAAATAAAAATTCTGACTACCATAAGTATAATCAGAATTCTTATTTTGTCAAAAAATGACGAAGATTTTTTATTGAGATGCTACAAAAGAAAACATTGTTCTAAGTTGACTTATTACTGGTTTTTGTTGTTTCACTTCTGACGTTGATGAAGGTTTTTGTAAAAGAGAGGTATTTTCCTCTTGAAACGTACGAAATCAACGAAACAATACTGCAGCAAATTCTCCTCTCTTAATATGTTCACTCGTACAAAACATATGGGTTTGATCTAAGTCTAAGAGACGACAAACTTCTTCCTTCGTAAGAAATTTATTAGGAGAAAAAAGTTTTTTTCAATCTACTTCAGCGATCATAGTGTCAATCCATGATTGTTGTTCTGCATATGCAACATAAGGAGCATATGAAGTATTTTGAGCAACATCAAAGAACCATCCACGCAAAGGAAAAACAACAGGTGATAACTGGGTATTAGCTTTTACAAGACGATATTTTACCATCATAATAACTAATTCATACCTGCGAAGATAGTTATCAGGATAAAATTTTTCACGACTAGCATCTACAACGCCCAAATCAGCCAATGCTAAAATCTCAGGAGCATAAAGGTGTTCTCTACTATCAACCAAAGTAGTACTAACATCTCCCTGCGAGTGAGACGTTGGAACAAAAAATGATTGATCAGTAGATAATGAAACAATTTCTTTAAATACTCCTTGCAATCTTTCTGAAAGCTTATCAACAAAAACAGAAATATCTTTCTTTTCTGTGACAACCTCCGAAGAAAAAGAAATCTCCCCAGATGAAGCAAAGACACTTGAACCTAGGAAGAAAAAAGATAAAAAGAGTTTTGCCGCAGACAATGATCTGAGCAGAAATCTTTTGGGTAAAACATGATTTTTCATAAGTAAGGCTTATGGGGATAAAGGTTTGTGTAGCGCAATATGTTCCCATGAAAGCGTGTGTATTATAACCCATTTTTTTAATTTGTCAAGTGTATTTTTAAAAATGAACTATGTAATAAAAAAAATCAAAGGTATTGACTGTATTTTTGCTCCTATGCAAGATAGCAATTCTATAACAATAGAAATCATGTGTAAAGCAGGAAGTATTTATGAGACAAAAACAACAAACGGAATAAGCCACTTTTTAGAACATCTTTTTTTCAAAGGAGGGAAAAAATATCCAACTCCAAAAGCAGTCGCAGAAGCTGTTAGATTAGCTAAACCACAAGTTATTCCCGTTTATGATAAATTTGGAGGAGAATTCAATGCCTATACAGGAGATGAATATGCTGGATATTACGTAAAATGCGCTCCTGATTTTACTCATCAAGCAATAGATGTCCTCGGAGATATGATGATGAATGCCCAATTTCCCAAAGAAGAATTAGAAAGAGAAAAAGGAGTTGTTATTCAAGAACTTAAAATGTACGAAGATAATCCTATGGCATTAGTAAGTCAAAAACGACAACAACGATATTTCGGAGATAATAATTACGGTTGGCCAACAATATGAACAATAGAAAATATTCTGTCTTTCAACCAAGATATGCTATTCCAACACAAAGAACTCCTCTACACCAAGGACAATCTCATCATTATGATTGCAGGGAAAATAAATAATCAAAAAGATATTGAAGATCAAATAGCTAGTTTTTTCAATGCTTTACCAGAAAAACTTCAATACCAAAAAGATATTTTTCCAAATCATTTACCCAAAGAACAATCAAATTTTTACGATAAAAAAACAGAACAAAATCATCTCATCATTTCAGCTCCAGGATTTAAAGGAGATGACGAGACAAGATATGCTGCAAGTGTCCTAACAACAATCCTTGGAGGAAATATGTCTTCTAGATTTTTTCAAAATATCAGAGAAAAACAAGGACTTTGTTATTATATCAATGCTACT
>CAZUIS010000013.1:0-15804 GCA_964620295.1 uncultured Candidatus Peribacteria bacterium | reverse complement strand
AAATATAAAAGATTAAAAACCAAAGATGTACTCTTTCTCACCAAAAAAAAAACCTACTTTTGAAACTGATTTTTTTGATTTTTTTTCATTCAACAATATCCGAATCGTCAATATCATCAGATTTCATTTCATGTTTCAATTAAATACAACAAACATGCTACCGCGAGAAACAGTATCAAAAGAGCTGTTCTCCAACAAGCAAAACATCTTGTTCAACAATGACTTCTTGCAAAAGATCAGAAAATATTCATAACACTCAATAAAACGAAACTCCCTCTTTTGCAAAAAGAATTTGAAAATATATCCAAGAAAGATATCATCCTTCGTATACAACATTACTTTACCCAAAGTTTTACCGCTTTATCTAAGCATTTATGAAAATCTTCGGCAATCTCTTCGACCATGGAAAAAAATTCTTAAGCAAAATATCTCCTGCAGACAAGAAACAACTAGATGAAATTAAAAAATTGGAAAAGCAAATCCAAGTACTGCAAGAAGAAGAGCAAAAAACAAAAAAAGAAATGCTGATCACCAATAGACATTTCATTAAATTTTGGTTTATAGGAATGATTATGGTATTTCTTGGATTTATTCTTTTTAAATCCTTGGATGTTCTTTACCTTATATTAACAGCATACATTGTTTCCATAGCTATGGAGGCTGTTGTTGATATGTTTGAACGTATAAAATTATCTAGAGGTATGGCAATTGCTATTGCATACTTTTTGTTAGTTATATTTCTTCTTTCGGGAGTTGTATTAATTCTTCCATTTCTTCTCAATCAAATCACAGAAATTATCAATATTCTTCTTATGAAGATCAACACATTTAATATTAGATTGCAAAACGAAGGATTAATCGAAATACTAAAATCAAGCTGACTATTATCTCAATATGTTCAAAAAGAAATTTTCCATGATTTTTCTGACCCAACATTGATTGCTGACTTACAAGCAAAAATACAAGCAAGCATCAGCCAAGTAGCAAAAATGCGGACAAATTATGCACAAACACTGGGAAATTTTGCAGTTACTTTTGTAACCGGATTTGCAAGTTTTCTTACTCAGGCATGAATTGTAATCACGCTTTCAGTTCTCTTTTCTATCGAAAAAGTCTCCGTTATGAAGTTTATAGCAAGTTTATGAGGAGAAAAAAAATACAAATATATTTATATTAAACTTGAAAAAATATATAAAAAATTAGGAATCTGGTTAAAATCAAGGTTATTACTCTCTTTGTATATGGCTGTTACTATGTACGCATCACTTTGGATTCTTTCCGCATTTGGTTTAGATATTCCAAATAAAGCTTCATTAGCATTAATATTTGGTTTATTAGATATTATTCCTTATGTAGGGCCTATTATTGGAAGTATACCAGCTGTTATTGCAGGATTGACCGGTTTCTGAATTTGGTGATGAGTAATTTTGTGAGTCATTTCATGACTTATTAATATGATAGAAAACAATGTTCTTATTCCACTACTCATGAATAAAACACTTTGAATAAATACTGTCGTGATTTTTATTTCAATGATTCTTTGAGGAATGATTATGGGACTTGTAGGTGTTCTGCTTGCAGTTCCTATTGCTGCTATTATCACACTTTTATTTGAAAAAGACTTTGATTAAGTATGAAACAAAAAATACTTTTTCTTTATTACCAGTTACTTGGTTCTCTAGCTCGTCGTTATCTCAAAAAACATAGTCCCTATATTATTGGGATCAATGGAAGTGTGGGGAAAACGTCGTGTAGGATGATTGTCGCTCAAACTTTGCAGCATTTTTTCCCCACTCTGAGAATCTCAACATCTAGCAAAAATTTCAATGGAGAACTTGGTTTGTCGCTCAGTATTTTTGAGATTGAATCATGGTCTCCCAACCCTTTGAACTTTATATGGGTAGTATTGAAAACAAGTTTTAAGCTTTTGTTTGGCAAAAAACCGTATGATATTATTGTCTTGGAATATGGAATCGATCGCCCCAAAGAAATGGAATTTCTGATAAGTATAGCCAAACCTGATATAGGAATTTTCACTGCTATCGATGCTGTCCATAGCGAACAATTTGGAGATCCTGCAGCTATCGCACGTGAGGAAGTAAAGATGATCCAAAACACCAAAGAGATTGCATTTCTCAATTTCAATGATGAATACGCTCTCCAACTAGAAAAACAAATCGATATTGATCATTTTACCTATCAAACGCAAGGACATAGCAAAAAATCTGATATATATTTTGATGATATTGTTTTTGGAAAAACAAACGAAATTCCAAATTCAGAATTTAATTTATATATAAAAGGTAAAAAGCATACGATAACCACAAATCTTTTTGGAAAATCGAATTATGGATATATTGGCGTAGCGATTGCGATTGCCGATATCGTTAGATACAAAGCGAGCAAAAACTTTTTTGGAGGAAAAGAGAATCAGCACAAAAAAGAATTTGCAAACAAACTTTCCCTGGATTATACCTTACAACCAGGAAGATTTTCTATTTTTTCTGGAATTAATAAGACGATTCTTTTCGATTCAACGTACAACGCATCACCACTCAGTATGAAAAGTATTATTTCTACGGTTTGGTCACTCAAACAAGAACTTTATAAAGAACGTCCATTATGGTTAGTCCTTGGTGATATGAGAGAACTTGGAGATTTTACCGAGCGTGAACATAGACTATTAGCAGCTTACGTAAGCCAAGTCGCAGACAGAATCTTTTTGCTTGGAGAACAAATGACCTCAGTTATGGCAGATGAACTCAATAAAATCTGATACGAACCAAGCAAAATGTATAGATTTTCTAACTGTTTAGAGACAGCTTCTATCCTCAAAAAGATGCTTGCCAACAAAGAATTTGAAGATAACGCTCCTCTCTTGGTTTTTAAAGGAAGCCAAAATACTATTTTCTTGGAAGAGACCGTCAAAGAATTATTGGAAAATAAAGATGATGCGAAGTTTTTGACTAGGCAATCAAAGTGGTGGTTAAGAAAAAAGAAAAGATGTTTCTTATGCTGGTAATAGATTTAAAAGCGACAAATAAGGTCGCTTTTTTCTTTTACCCTTCATCAATTTCTTTATCTGATCTCTTATCACGACGACTTCTTCGAATTCTCGAATTTGGATTGCTTCGTCTAAATAATTTTCTTGAAATTTGCTTTTTTAAAAAACGAGATTATACTCTATATGTTTATTTATAATTTCAATTAAATGACATCGTTACATACTCATGATTATGATGAAAAATCAAATACTACTGAATCTAATAATTTTGGTGATAGTTCTAATAGAGAAATCGTTCAAAATAGTAAAGATCTTCTGAATAGATTATTTACATATAATCCCAATGAACAACAAAATAATCAATTAAATATGCTCTTGGATTTATTAAATTTAGGATATACTAAAAATATAAAGATATCATTAGTCTGAGGATATTGACTAGATTCCTTGCTTTGATTTCTTACTAGGGATCATTGAGATATTGATCTATTAATAGAAGAAAGTAATATTAAAGATTTCGAAAAACTATTATTATCTCTAGAATTTACTTTGATTGAAAAAACCGAATTTGTAGTAAGATACAAAAACAAAGAATGAATAAAGATAGAATTTAACAACCATGGATCTTTAGAAAAATTGTGAATACAAAAAAATAACACAGATTATTTTCCTAATACACCAAACTGATCGTTCAATTGAAATAAAGTATATACACCTAGCTTAATTTGACATAAATCACTAATTGAAATTCAGAATTTAAGAGCTAAACAATTATGATGGAAAGAATATTTGCATAAAAATCACCAATTATCTATAATAAAATCATTAGAGCAAAAATAATTTATTAATTTTACCCTTCATCAATTTCTTTAATCTGGTCTCTTATCACGGCAGCTTTCTCAAACTCCCACGCTTTAATTGCTTCGTCTAATTGAATCTTGAGGTCTTTGAGGATTATTTCTTTTTCTTTTTTGGTCATACGTTTGAGTTTTTTCTTCTTGAACATGTCGGCAGAAAATGTCTGCGTAAGTTCTTCGTCAGTTTTTACCGATTCAAGTTCTTTGACATTGGAAGTCGCCTTTTGTGGGACAATTCCGTGTTTTTGGTTATGTTCGTCTTGGATTTTGCGACGGCGATAGGTCTCTCGAAGTGATTTCACCATGCTTTCCGTAAATTTATCAGCGTATAAGATGACTTCGCTGAGGGGGTTTCTGGCTGCACGTCAGATAATCTGGATCAACGACGTTGTAGACCTCAGAAACCCCTCTTTATCGGCGTCTAGGATCGCGATAAGCGAAACTTCGGGGAGATCAATACCTTCTCTTAGGAGGTTAACTCCTACGATAATATCTATAACGCCACTTTTGAGTTTCTTGATGATCTCCCAACGCGTAAAGGTATCAATCTCGCTATGGAGATAAAATGCTTTATATCCTTTTGAAACAAGAAAATTTGTCACTTCTTCAGAAGATTTTTTGGTTAAGGTAAGAAGAAGAATCTTTCCTTTATTTTTGATATGTTCATCCATTTTTCCAAGCAAATGTTCAAGAAAGGCTGGATATTGTTTGTCTTCATGAGATTGAAGATAATCCTTGAGATTTGGGTACATCTTTTTAACGTTAAGGTTTAAGATCTTACTATTAATTTAATCTGATAGTAAGTGTAAAGTTTGTAAAGAAAAAATCAATTCTATTTATACTTTGATTTGACAAATCCAACCAAAAACACTATACTTAAATCATGAAAAAAATCAGAATTTATATCTTTGGTATGGTTGCTTTTTTGTGATTATTTGCAGGGACACAGAGCCGTGCAGATTTTTCTGGTTTTGTTGATCAGCTTTTGAATATGAATATTCCTATCAATAAAATACTTTCTCAAACAGGAATAAATCGCTATGAACTGACAAGATTATTAAATGCCGTAGAATGTAAAGATTGTATTGTTCCCAACAATGAATATCTCAATAGATATACCAATCTTTTTTGGCAGAACTTTGCTAGTGAACCATGAAGAGATTTTGACGATATTTTGTACAAACAAGCAAACTATAACAAGAAAAGTTATTATTACTGTGTAGCGTATGTAGGAGACAAAACATACATGAGATGATACCCTGCCGAAACAAGCCCTGTTTGTGCTGGGAAATTTTGTTGAACGAGATACACAACCAAAGCTGAATTTCTTCAGGTAATTATGAATATGATAGCAAAATATTTATACCCTGTCTATTCATTAAACTGGTCAAATGTTCAAGAATGGGTTGATGATCTTAACTCTTGGAGCTATGCGTATAAAAATTTTACCGATACAGAAAGAAAGGCAATAAAAACAAGAGCAAAAGAATGTGGTAAACAAATATGTAATTTACAAAGTGCTGATGAGTTAAATATTTATTTCAAATATTGTATGTTTAACCTCAAGGAATGTGGAATGATTCCTTTTGAAAAAATCAAAGAATGATATTGGCCCGTTGCAGAACTCAATGTTCTTTATAGACAACAAATGATTTCACTTGATGATGCTGTTAAATACAATATAGGAAGTCTTATAGATGGGAAACTTGCTGTAGAAATTCTTTCTCATATCAACAGTTTAATAGGATGTGCCTTTATCAATGATTATGATTGTGATGGAATTGATAATACCTTAGATAGCTGTCCAACAACCTATAATGCTCAACAAAAAGATTACGATAAAGATGGAATTGGTGACGTTTGTGATGATGATGTAGATAATGATACGATCAAAAATCCAATAGGTATTGTTGATGATAATGGTAATATAAATATTGCTCTTTGGACTTCTAACATGGATAATTGTTTATTTATTGTCAACAAAGATCAATCAGATACCAATCAAAATCGAATTGGTGATGCTTGTGAGCAATCACTAGCAATGGTATCACTCAGTATTGCTATACAAAATACTCAAGGGCTCTTACCAAAAACTATCACGTTCTGAGCATTAAGCAAATGACCTGTAGAATATCTTCAACGAGATTTTTGAGATGGTTCTATTTGATCTTGATCAACAGTCTCTCATACGTATTTTGCGCCATGACTTTATACCGTACGCCTTTTTGCCAAGGGAAAATGAACCAATGATGCATACGCAAAAACGACAATAGTTATTTGAAGAAACTCTATAGAAAAACAGTGATTATCTGTTATAAATACAACTTTAGTTACTGAAGAAAATGGCGAAGGATCGTTTTCTCTTTCTTCTTTGGGAACACATGATGAATATCAACGAACCATTTGAGGGACTACTCTTTCCACAAAAACATCAACACTCAAAAAGAAATTTTCTTCTCCATGAATATATCCAGTTAGTGTAAAAGCTCTTTATAAATGAGAAATCGTCTCCGCTACCCTGTTTTCCTTTGGAGTAGGAACTAATGCTTACGGAAGTATGATACTCCCTTCCTCTCTTTTTCCGGAGAAGAACCAAGAAGTTCGTTTTGAAACAAAAATTGCAAATTTTTTCCCATCCAACATAGATCATATACTATGGGATTTTGGTGATGGAGAACAGCTAGAAACAAAACAAACAATAGTCCGTCATTCTTATAAATCAGTTGGTAAAAAAATCATTTTTCAAACAATAGTTCTCCGTAATTGAACAAAACTCAATAATATGATTACCTTATTTGTATGAACACAAAACCTTTTCTCTTCATATTCTCTACAATTACTTCCTTCTACTCTACAGATAACTCCATTTAAACCTTTTGATTTTAATATAGTTCCAGGTGGAGATTCTCTTTCTTCCCTTTTATTTGCAAACATTGTTTGAGGAGACTCAACATCAACTACATTTTCTCCCAAAAACCGTCTCTCTTTCCCTCTAAAAAAGACGCACACATATAAAAATCCATGAATTTATTATCCCCAAACAACTATTGCATTGGATCAATGTACACAACTTTCTTCACAAGCAACACTGGCAGTCTGATGACAAGATTTTTGTCTTCAAGCAAAAACAGACTGATCCTTATTAAATTTTGTTTGTGATATGGATAAAGATAATATTCCTGATATTTGTGACATGGATATTGATGGTGATGGTATTCCAAATCTTTTGGGAACTATTAATCCTTCAAACAGCAAAAACTGTAATTACCTTTCTACACTAAAAAACGATACACAAACGCTTCTAAATACCGACTTACTCAAAATCCATTTTAAAGGAATCTGTACTTTAGATAATGCACCTTATACACCAAATCAAGAACAAACCGATGCAAATAGAAATGGCATTGGAGACTCTATGGAGAAAAACTTTGATGAAACCACTATAGATCGACTATCTCCTCTTATAGATAGCGATAATGATAGTATTCCAGACCAAGAAGATCTTTGTCCTCTTATTCCAGAATCTTGGAACGGAATTACTGATTATGATGGTTGTCCAGAAATAGGATTGGAAACATATTGTGAAAACAATCGATCTCCTTGAGAAGATATCTCTATTATAGACACACCTATTCCTGCTTGACCAGATTGTGGAAATGATGTCCAAGATGGAGGAGAAACATGCCTTAATTGTCCCCAAGATATTGAAAGTTGTTTATTTATAACAACGTCTCCATGCTTACAATGTCCATGTCCTTTTGCAGATATTGATAGCAATCTTACTAATAATGATATTGTAAAAGCAATTCTTCGAGATAAACAAAAAAAGTATCCACGGGGATACTCTCTTGATTTTCCAATTTCTTATTAAATATATCTATGCAGCCATTTTTGATTCATTATCTTCAGCTGACATATTTATTATTGGTGCACCTTCTTTGATAGCAACAACAGGACAAGCTCATATTGCATCTTGTGTAGAAGTTATTTCTTCTTGTGTTTCTGGTTGTTTTATGACATGAGAAAATCCACCTTCTACTTTAAATATTGATCAGGCCATGCTTTCACAAACACCACACCCAATACAGTTTTCATCAACATATACCATTTTCTATTATTAATAAGAGATAAAACTACTCTTCATCAACATTATCATGATCAAACAACCCTTTCAAAGACTTTCTATTACTGATTTCTTTCAGGGTCTGTTCGTCAACAACGTTAATTATTTTGGTTTTTCATGCATTTTCTTTTGCTTTTTTGATAATAGTTATCAACATAAATACCAATCCTACCAACAAATATATTCGTGTAAAATAATATATTTTTGAAAGAGCTATTGTTGCTGTTACATTATTCACTACAGATATTGTATTTCCAATTGAGAAAAAAATAGTAGTAATAACTGCTAGGAAAGCAAAATTAATTAAAGAATCATTATCTTTAAAGCCCAACGAGTTAATAACCATTGTTTTAAATCTAAAACTCATATTCCATCCCAAAAGAAATCCTAAACTCACCAACAAAATAATCATTGTTGTAAAGAAAGATCAATTAAGAATCCATATTCCATATCCACTTCAAGAAACAGGAGAAACTTTGATGATAGGAAAAAACATCAACAAAAATGTTAAACCAAACAAATATAATACAAAAGATTTTTGTTGTTTGGTGAATCTAGTAAATTTTTGCAAAACCATCATTACCTGATGTTTGAGGTCTTTTTTATACATAATATAGCGTAAAGTATAAAACAGTTTTTTTGTGTATAGTGTTTTTTAATAGTTTTTCAACAGGTATCTTCTCAAAAAAAAACCTCCTTAGAAAAGAAGGCTTTTTTTCTATAAATTATATCATGCACTTGGTGTATCGCTATTAATATCATAGTAAGGATTTCAACGAAACTCATTTTCTTTTTGAGCATCTTTAACCATCTTTCCAAGTTCAAAAACTTTTTCAAAAAGATCTCATGCTTTTGTAAATACTTGTTTTGTAGAATATTCTTCTGTCAACTTTACATTCATAGATCTTAGAATGTAAGGAAAGCTAATAAGCAATCCTATACAAAGGATAACTCAAATCACCATAAACCTTATAGAGTTCCATCCTTTTTTCTTTTGATCCTCCTTTCCTCCACTAAAGATAAAAAAGAAAATCGCACGAAAAAAAGCATATAAACATCATCACAAAACAATAATTACAACAACAGCAAATATTGTTAACATAACCTCTTCTAAACTTGTGTAGCTATAAATATCTACCATATTTTTAGTTAATAGGTAAAAGGTAATAACTTTAATTTATAGATATTGACTATAAATTCTCCATTATAACCCATAAACTATTTTGCTTCTTTTTTTGTCTTTGCTGTTCTTGTTCTTTCTGTGTAGAAATTTTGAAAAAGTTTATCTTTTGTTTCTGCAAACAAAATCTTTGCAACTCTTTCTGATAATTGAGCTCCTTTTGCAATCCAAGATTTAATCATTTCAACATTTACTTCCATTTTGTGAGCAAGAGGATCAAACCAACCAAAAACTTCTTTAAAAGAAGATTTTACTGGTTTTGTATGTTCAGTAAGAACAACTCTATAGAAAGGTCTCCCCTTTCTTCCTTGTCTTGATAATCTAATTTTTAACATAGGTTTAATTTAAATATTAAAAAGTCCATAGGTCTATTTATAAAGTCTCTTTTTCACCTCCTATTGGACAGATGCTGACTTTATTATTTTAGACTTATTTCAATTTTTCTCTTGATGTGTGTGATGTGTGTTTTTTGTCTTTTTTACAGTATTTTTTTAATTCCAATTTTGGAGTAGCTGACTTATTCAACATTGTTTGGTAGTTTGTAGAACCACATTCTTTACATTGCATAGCCACAATAATTCTTCCTCCTTTTTTCTTTGATGCCATAATTTCACAAATAAAATAAATAAAACATATTTTGAATGACGAGATGACTCTTTTGAAATGCTTTACATTTCAGATTTTAAATTCTAAATTTTAAATGTTAAATTAAAATATAACAAATCCAACATTTAACATCTATAATCTAACGTTTAGCACTCAACATTATAATTTAGCACCGGGCAGAATCGAACCGCCGACCTCGCCCTTATGAGAGGCGCGCTCTAACCATCTGAGCTACGGTGCCATATCAGTGAATTCGGTGAGGGCGGGATTCGAACCCGCGAGACGATTACTCGTCTGACTCGTTAGCAGTGAGTTGATTTCGACCTCTCATCCACCTCACCTTGATTTTTTTGCAACAAAAAAATCGCAGTGTTTTATCATATAGTTAATTGGTATTGAATTTCAAGCGAATTTAACTATTGCTACATAGATAAGCAACGCCATTTTATTTTATGATAGGAAAATATGGCTAACGAATTTTGAAATCTCTGAGAATGATTAGATATTGGTTGAGCACCAAGGGAAGACATTAACAAAGTAACCGAGGAAGCCGTAAGAAGAATTCAGGAAGAATCAAAACAAGCTAAACAAACACAACAACAAATCCAACAAGATAAACAAGCAAACAACAAACTTGCTAATTTTCTTAGCTTTTTATTATCAGAAATTAAGGACGAAAAAATAATAACACTTCTTTATGAATTATTTTTTAAAACAAAACATCACACAACGGGGACACTATATCTTAGAAAAAAAATAAACACATTGGTTGTTGTCTGATTTTTCTTTCCTTTTTATACTTCTGAAGCAAAAAAAATAGGAATTTCATCTTTGTTTGAAACGCTTACGACAAAAGAACCCCTCAATCTTACATGATATATTAATTACATTAAAAAGCTCTCTGCAACGTATCATGACAATATTCCGCTAGATCCAGAAATTCTAATTTCTTTTCTTATTGCTATTATTTCTTATTTCAAACTTTATTCTCTGGAAACACTTGATAAACAACAATACGAAAATTTTGTCTTACACATCAAAAATGAACTTTATAGCTAACCATTATTAAACATTTTTTTTGTTTTTTGTCAAATCCATTTTATGTAAAAGATGGATTTTTTTTGATTGAAAAATTTTTTAGAATATACTTGATAATGAAACTTTTATTTATCGAGTAAAAGATGAAAGCACAGGAAATCCTAATTACAGAAGCCAAAAACAATGTCAAAGCAACAGATATCGTAGAGACCTCTGACAGATTTTTGTTTTTAATGGATCAATTTAATGTAAAAGATCTATGAGATTCTAGCAAAATAAATATCCAAAAAGACAATGGTCGTTATATTTTTTCATTAAACAACAATGGGCATGAATATATGTTTTCTGTCGCTCCTAGCAGCTTTAAAGAATTCATTACTGATTTTGTTGATAGAGAAAAAGCCATTGACGAGCACGCTGTAATAGAACTCAATGGATTGCAATTAAATATTTTTCGCTGATCAGATCCTAGACTTCAAGAATATGCTTGAACAGAAAAAGAATACCAAAAATTAGCAACAGACCCTGAAAATATTTCAGAAAGAATTACTCTTCTCAAAGATTTTTTCACAAACCAAAAAAACGAATCATTTAGAGAAAAGTTTTGGATCTCTTCAAAATATGCAAAAACATCAAAAGAAAGAGATTATCGAAGAATCAATGAAGTTGAAGCAAAAAATCGCCTTAAAAAACTAAAAAATTTAGAAAGATCTTTTGATGATGCTATGAATTGACGCGCAAAAGATCAATGATTAAACAATTATCTTGTTGAAAATGATTTAAAAAACATTTCTCATGAATTAGACGAACTCAGTGATATGGTTCCTCAATTTATTCTTCAAAGAAATTCTCTTATCAATAGAGAAGCAGATATTACACCAACGTATGATATGGAACTTACAAAACTCAACAAAAGACAATTAAAAAGGCTTTTGAAAAGAGTAAAAGATCATAACAAAAACCTTGTTGCACTTACTGCTCTTGGAAACCAATTTTGACAACAACACATGCGTGCAAGAGATCTTTCTGCTCTTGAACAATATCTTGAAGATGTTACCAATACGAAGGTAGATCCAACACTTATCCCTTTTACACCTGAGCATAAGGAACAATACAAAGTACTTCTTTCGCTTTATAGCGACCTACAAGGAGAATTCCCAGTAGAAGACAAAAAAATTGATGAAAAAACAACCAATAACGAACAAATCATCACAGGAACTACAACAAATACGCCTCTTACAAGAGAAAATACTACAGACAATACAATCTTAAATACCCCAGAAGGAATTGATACTAATAAAGGTTTTTTTTCATACACAAATGAGTGGACAAAATGAATTCAAAATACTACCGAAAGAGGACAAAATTTTTATAGATCATTTGGAAATATCGCATTACTTGCTGGAGGAATCTTTTTGGGAGTAAAAGCCCTTAGAAGCACTTGGAGACTCATAACAGGAAAATCAAAAAAAGAAAATACTCTTGGAAAAGATTTTTGACGATTAGGATGAGCAGCTGGACTTCTTCTTTTTACTGCAGGAAGACCTCAGGATCTTTTTAAATGAGGAGAAGGAGCTACGTCATTCAATAAAATTCTTGCATGGATTACCGGAAAAAACAATAAAGAAAACAATGTTCAGAGTAGTAATTCTATAGAAGGAGTTGCTCAAGCAATTACAGGAGCGTCTCTTCTCTTTGGAAGCGAAGCAACTTATGGCAAAATTAAAGATATGGTTAGTCCTGGACAAGATGGAAAAATGAGAATCAAACCAGAAATTCGAGAAAAACAATTGGCATATTACACAGATATTGTAAATAATCCTTCTGGTAAAACAGCAGAAGAAGTTAATACAGCAAAAGCAAGAAAAGAATTTTTGGAACAAATAGGAAAAAATGACCAAAAAGGAATTGTTCATCTTGCACTAACTGGAGTTGGACTTCCTTGGTCAGAACTAAGCAAACCAGAGAATAAAGATATACCATTTACCAAACAAGCCAACGAAGTTATCTCAAGAGCATTAAATATTGGGACCTATATGGATAGCAGAGGATATACAAAAACAAACACAGAGGTGGATAAAAGAATTACTGATTATGTAACAAAAGGAACTCCTACCCTAGAAGAATTAGAAACAGAATGAGTATTTGAAAAAGCGGTAAATATCCAACCAGAAGTTAAATCAAAACTTGATGCGCAAATTGATGCACTGACTGGATTGACTGATGAACAAAAAAAACAGCTTCGCGAAGCCCTCTATCAATTCTATATGGACTTACCAGAACCAAAAAAAGACACCCTTATAGAAAATAAAGATGGGAAATTAGTCCTTACAACGTATGGAGAATCTACACCTCTTGATCTTGATAATAAAGCTATTTCAGGATTGATGCAACCTAATGGACTCTACCCAATGCAATTTCCTATGACAAAAGAAATGCTTCGTGTAGCACATTTAACAAACTATATCAATAGTATTACAAGAAATTTAACTCCGACGAAAAAGCAAAATAATCCTTTTTATATAGAACCAGGAGTTAGTGGGGTTGGAAAAAGAATTGCTTTTGATAATACTGAACGATATGAAGCATGGAAAAAGGATACTACTATGATTTCCAATGATGGATTAGAAAGTATATCTCGCCAACTTGCCAATGACAAAAACAAAGAAGCATATGCAGCATATCTCAACGGATTGCAGTATTGGAAATGAGGAAGAAATAATGAGTCTGCTGTTGTAATACCAACTCCTGTTATTATTCCAGAAGAGACAGAAGAGATTTTGAACACCACCAATTCCGAACAATTATCTGAGGAAGAAAAAAATAGATTAAATGAATATCTTAATACTATAGATAAGCTTTCTGATCTTTCAAAAGAAACTAAAGACAAAATCAAGACAGAATTCACTTTGTTTTATACCTCTTTAGGAAAAAATCTAAGTCCAAATTTTGTTTTAAGACCGAGTACTGATAACAAGAAACTAATTCTAGAAAGCTATGGTAATAGTTCTCTAATAGATTTTACTAATAGAACTATTTTTGACAAAAACACAAACAAAGCAATCAATATTAAATGATTCTCTTATGAAGACCTTTTTAATGTTGCAAATCTTACAAACAACATCATTGACATAACAAAAGACCTAGATACTAACTGAGATTTTGCTCCTTTCAGCAAAGTAACAGCATTATTACCATTATGAATAAAATTTAATACAGCCACTACTTTTGAATGGAATTTGGATACACGTATTGTTTCTTGATGAGCTCTTGATAAAATATCTGAAAAACTAGGACAATCTGACAATATCAACCTCTACATTGATCATCTCAATGATCTTTGGCTTAATAAACAAACAACTGGATTACCTTCTATGATTAATCAAGCAAACGTAAATAGAAAAGATGTCATGGAATGATTGAAACTATTTTTTGAAGAAAAGAAAGAAGACAATCCTGGTAAAGTTGAATTTAAAAACAATAAAATGTATTCTAGATGATATGCAACAGAAATAGATTTGGCAAAATTTAAGTGATTTAATGCAATAGCTTTGAGTCGTAATGGACTAACAAACGATCAAGCATATAAAAATCTATTTATTTTTGTTGATCTTATTAACAAAGCAAAACTAGCTTCTGTAGAAAAGGGAAATTGAACAGCAGGAGATTCTAGCCCATTTGAAACAACTTGATATAACAATGATATTCAATTTGATGACCGTAACTCGATGCGAGACGATGTTGTAATAGAATGATCTGATCTTGTTGCAGTCGATCCTAAATTCGATGTTAGGGACAATCGTTCTATATTAGTAGAAGCTTTTGATAAACGATGGGCTAATTGACATCCAACAGAATAAAATTCCATTGAAACACAACCAATAACTATTATACTAGGGGCGATTTAGCCCCTTTTTCTTTTTATGAAAAATACTACGCCTTCTCTTCTTATTAAAGGAACAAATATTCTGATTATTGGAAACCGATCCTACAAAAATTTGGGAGACGAGTTGATTTTGGTATGAACAATCAAACTTCTCCAACAACAAGGCAAAAAAATATGGATACAAGCTTATGACCCAAAGTGGTTAAGATGATTTTTAAAACAATTTATTGATGTTTCTGATATTACTTTTTTGAGAGAAATTCCCAAAGGAATAAGATCTTTGGCTCGTTATATCTGGAGACAAGGTTGGAATGAACTCTGGGAATATAGAAAAATTCATAGTGTCATTGTTGGTGGCGGAGAAATTCTCACCGAAGAGAATCCTAATTCTTATCGATACCGACTCGTCTCCCTGTTACCAATCTTGATCAAGAAAATTCTCGTGAAAATCGATATCTATCTCATGGGAGGTATTCAAATACCAAAAAAGAATCTGAATGTAAAATTATTTAATTATCTTCTCAAAAAAACGCTCCATATTTACGCAAGAGACCTGGAAACAGTTGATACTCTCAAAAATTATGGATATCCCTATGTAGATTTCTTTATGGATACTGCCTACTATGCTCGAGATTGGACCAAAGTAAAAAATACTCTTGGTAGAGCAAAATATATAGTAGTTAATATCAATAAAAATGGTGAAAAATTTTTGGATACTATTATTCAAGATATTCAACAATATGCTAAAAAATGATACCATGTTTATTATGTTCCTGTTGGAAAAGGAGGACAAGCAGAATATAATGATGGTAAGTATTATGATATTTTGAAATATAATACTCATATAAAATTATTAGATCGGGAACATGATTTTGCCACATTTTTGGGGGTAATTACATGAGCTGAAATAGTTATCAGCACGAGGCTTCATCTTTTTTTGATAGCATCATTTTTGGGAGTAAAAACCAAAGTTTATCCCTATCAGAAGAAAATATTAAAGATGCAGAAAGCTTTGAAAGAAATAAAGTTATAAAAAGAGATAAACAATATATCACCGTTCGCAGTTTATATTTCTTAACGGCAAAAAACACAAACAAACCGGCTCCATGT
>CAZUIS010000012.1:2945-17322 GCA_964620295.1 uncultured Candidatus Peribacteria bacterium | reverse complement strand
TGACATCTTGGACATCGATTTACAATATAGTTGGATTGATAGATTTTTTGTGCGTTGGCTAGGTTTACAAAAGATTTTCTAACTGCACGAGAAAGCTTTTCTGAAAGGGTAAATTGTTCTCTGGTCCAATCACAAGCAGACCCCATCATTTTGGTTTGATTTACAATTGTTGATCTACATGAGCTTGCTCGGTCTCGTATTTTGTTGATAAATTCACTTCTTTCGAATTGGTGTCTAGATTTCCCTTCTTCCTTGGCAACTTTCTTTTCAACTACTACTTGGGTTGAAATTCCAGCATGATCGGTACCTGGTACTCGAAGAGCTTTTTTGTTGTTCATACGAGCATGTCTGATCATAATATCTTCGAGAGCCATTGTCATAGCATGTCCAAGGTGGAGGATTCCTGTTACATTTGGTGGAGGAATAGGTACGACAAAAGTCCCATCATAGCTGTGATTATCGTTTGGTGTAAATAATTTTTTGGCTTCTCGTTGTTCATACAATTGTTTGGTAGTTGTATGATCGAAACTAGCTGGAAATTCTTTCTTGGTCATCTTATAAAATTTGAGTTAAAAAAAATCCTTGATGCGGAAATCAAGGAGATAGGGGTTATCTTTCTCCTTTTGTTAGAACACGACTGAAAGGGTAGATGTTTTCATAGTGTTGACTATACAGGTTGGAGAAAGAAATGCAAGAAAAAATTATTGTAAATATGTTTTAAGATATGTTGCATATCCTTCTAGTTTTTTTGTTATTTCTTGCGAGAAAGAATCCTTTTCTATCAAAGAAAAAATTGCAGTCACTTTTTTCTTGGTAGTAAAAAACCTTTTTGCTAATTCTTTTATAGTTATTTCTAAATTTTCTCTTTCTTGTTTCGATCTTTTTAAATCGATTACATTTTCTTCAGTTTTTGTAATAATTTCTCGTGTTGTTTCACATTCTTCGAATAGTTGAAGAATGTTTTTTTCTAAATCATCTCTAATCTGGTTCTTTGATTTTTTTCGAATGTTATTAATTTCTTCTTTTCCATACTCTTCCAAAATATTTGCTATTTGTTCGTTGGTAGTTTCTTGTAATGATTTTATATGTTTAACTTTTTTCTTACATTCTTCTGGCGTTGTTTTTAGCGCATCAAGAATTCAATGAGAAATTTCTTTGTGAACAGTTTGTATTTTACTTTCCCATTTCTTCAAAAGTTCTTCACGGGTTTCGTGCCCATGAATGTTTGTTTGTTGTTTGATTTTTCTCTGAGTAAGCTTGATACTGTTTACTTTTTTGTCTCTCATTTGTAGTATAAAAAAACAAAACACAGCTGTTTTATAATTATTTTCTGTGTTTTGTCTAGTCTATTTTCGAGAAAATTATATATTTGTCAAATCTATTGAAAAATAAGGACTTTTTTACTTGATCTTTTCTTCTTTTTTTTCTTCAGGGATTGTTATAGTAAGATCAAATTTTACGCTACCATCTTTTTGTCTAGTAAATTCGTAAGTAAATGGGGAATTGTTAATTTCTTTTATAATTCTTCCTATTTCTAAATATCCCATTCCTGCATTTCAAAATTCACTTAATCAGTTGTTTTTGTGATCTTCGTCTCCATCTAGTAATATTTTATTTTTTTGTTCTTTTATTTCTTCTTTTGTTGAGGTGTTAACATTGTTTAATTTTGCTTCTAATTTTGCTGTTTTTTCTCCTGTTGGATCCATATAATAATTACGACTCTGAATCTTATATACTTTTTTGTTTGTATTATCTATTCACTCTACTATTTGGAATATCAAAGGTTTTTTTGAGACAGAATAACAACTGATGTTATTTAATATTTCAATTCCACTACTTATTATTTTCTTTTTTAGTGATGTTGATAGATTCTTTTCTTGAGCATATGTTCACATCTTTTTGAGTAGAATTTTTTCCAAATTGTTTCTTAATTTGTTGGAGCTTTTCACTCCATTATGTTTTTTAAATTTTTTTAAAAGAAAAATTCTTTTGGTTTTTTCTAACTCTTCCAAAATTTCTTGTTTTTTTTCTGTTTGTTCTTTTTTGAAATTATGTTCTAATATATCCTTTTTTACTGTTTCAATAGTTTGTATTGTCATTTTTCAGGGGCTAATAAATAAACCCTACATAAATTCTACCCGAAAAACGTTTTTTTGTCAAATTTTAGCAAAGATTTTTATCTTCATCCCATTTTCTCAAAAACGCAAGTCTTTTTGCTTGTGTTTTTTGTTTTTTTTGGGATTTTTTGAGGGTTTGGAGTATAATGGAAGTAATCTATTGAAGATTAGATTTCCGTCGTAACTGATAAAGCGGAAATGACAACTTTAAACTATAAAATAGCTACGTATGAATTTGACTCAGTGTGAACAGCAATTACAAACTGTATTTGATAAAAACCCTATTTTGGGAGAAAATATTTCCAAAATTACGAATACTGCTTGGGGTACAGATAAATCATATTGTCTTCAACGTATGGGAGGGGTTTCTAGTGTGAAGAATTTTCTCTTCAAAAAATCAGCATATGTTGCGCCAAAAGAAGAAGTTGAAGTAATTTCTCAATCTACTCAACAAACAACTACGCAACAAGAATCATCTTTTTGGGATGATATAGGGTTGCAGAATGTTGTCTTGTGGGGAAATTATCTTTTGTGGACAGTGGGAATCGTTGTTTTGGGGATTGTTCTTTCGAAATTTGTTAGAAAATTGCTTCATTTCTGTTATGATGTGTTGAATGCTCATAGAATGGTGTATTTGAAGGTTATGTTTCCAAGGAATGATGGAAAATGAGATCGTGAACAACAAAAAGAAATTGCCAAAGATATGAAAGAAAAAATAGGACGTATGTCTCAGGTGTATCATAATGTTCATAAACTAGGAGAACTTAGTGCTTGGGATTCTTTCTTGCATTGGTTGTTTTATAAACCAAAAGTAAATCTGATTTATCATTATGAAGATGGACAACTTTCTTTTATTATGGGAGTATATCCAGAATATCAAAAAATATTGGAAGGAGCTATTTCTGCACAATATTCGGATTGTTCTATAGAAAGAATTGAACAACCAAAATTGTTCAAAAAAAAGTATTATGATATTATGCCGTTGGTTCCTAAGAAAAATTCCGTGTATAATATCAGAATTTATAAACAAATGTCGGATGATCCGATTAACAATATTATTGATGCTATGGGAAAAATTTCTCAATATGATACGGTAAGTATTGTTATACCTATCAAACCCGTAGGAGAATGGATGAATAAAAAAGCTCAGAAATGGGCGAATGGACTTTATAGAAATGATAAAAAATATACTGATCCTAACTATAAAATAAAAAACTTCTTCAAATATCTTAATCCTTTTGCGTTGATAGGTATGCTTATTCATTGACCAAAAGACAAAAATCCTCAAGAAGAACAACAAGGAGGTGAGGTTTGAGGAAAGGATTTTGTCCGTATGGTGAAAGCCAAAGAAGATTATCTCAATAGTATGGGTGAAGAAGCTTCATTGCCATTTTACCAAGCAGGATTAATGTTGATTTCCACATCAGATGATAAAGAAAGATTGGGGACTAATTTGGATATTTTAGTAAGTTCGTATAATGTTTATGGTGATGAATATGGAAATGAATTTAAAGATCAAAATAATAAACATGATGTATTTCCTTTCCTTTTCTTGCCATTATGGAAGTTCGCAGCATTGTTTGGACTTACTAACTTTTTCTTTCAAAAACATTATTTTGGAGTAAATGAATTGGCTTCATTATTTCATTTTCCTGATAATGCATATAATCGTTCCCCAGCAATTTCATGGATGCAATACAAAGTTCTTCCAGCACCAGAAAATTTGCCTGTGCTCAAAGATTTTGGAGGATATGTTATTAATGGAAGATTGGCAGAAAGTTATAAAAATGGAAACTTAAGTGCTATTTTGGAAGAATATCCAAATCATTGGGCTGTTGGAACCAAAATGGAAAAAGAAGAAAAATTAACTCCTGTGACTGAATATCCTTCAGAACAACTTGCAGGTAAAGAAATAATTGAAAAAGATGGACACAAATTTGTCAAAGAAACTATAGAAAAACCTATCCATGGATATAAAGTTTTTAGAGATTGAGTCCTTTTGGGGGCAAATATCTATAGAAATAACTATTCTCCGGTCTATATGAAAAGAGAAGATAGAACAAGACATCATTATTGTATTGGAAAATCAGGTACCGGTAAATCGGTCTTTTTGCAAACACTTGCTAGGCAAGATATTTGGAATGGGGATGGAATTTGTCTTGTTGATCCTCATGGAGATTTGGCTGAAGATGTTTTGGCATATATTCCAAAAGAAAGAGCAAAAGATGTAGTCTATTTTGATGCAGGAAATGAAGAAAGACCTATGGGACTTAATTTATATGAAATTTCTAGTTTGGATGAAGCAGATAGAGTAGTAAATGATGCAACAGAAATCTTTTTGAAGATGTTTGGTCCAGAAATCTTTGGTCCAAGAATCCAGGAATATTTTAAATATGGATCATTAACACTTTTGGAAGATTTTGATGATAGACCAACTTTGCTTGATGTGGTCAGGCTTTTTACGGATGAAAGTTATAGAGAATATAAATGTAAAAAAGTGACGAATCCTGTTGTAAAAAACCGATGGGAAAAAACATTTAATGCTATGGGAGATAGAGAAAAACAAGAAATTATTCCTTATTTTTCTGCAAAATTCGTATCATTTAATACCAATAGATTGATTAGAAATATTATTGGACAAACAAAATCTGCGTTTACGTTTCCAGATGTTATGAACAATAGAAAAATTCTGATTATTAATTTGAGTAAAGGTAAAATTGGAGAATTAAATGCTCAACTTTTGGGTATGATTATTGTTTCCAAGATTTATACTTCTGCTATGGCAAGAGCTACTATTCCAGAGAAGGAGAGAAAAGATTTCTATCTTTATGTCGATGAATTCCAAAACTTTGTATCTGGAACATTTGCTGATATCTTGTCAGAAGCTAGAAAATATAGGCTTTGTTTGATTATGGCTCACCAATATATTGCTCAGCTTGAACCTGCAAAAGGTCTTGGAGGTGATGGAGGAGGGAAAGGAGATGTAAAAGCAGCGGTGTTTGGTAACGTTGGAACCATGCAATCATTTAAGGTTGGTGCTCCCGATGCTGAATTCTTGGAGAAAGAATATGCTCCGGTATTATCAGGACAAGATATTGTAGGAATCGCTAACTATAAAGCATATATTAAATTGAATATTGATAATGCTACAACGCGTGTGTTTTCTATGAATGCTATTTATACCAAAGATTATCAGAATCCAAAAATAGTTCCTATTCTCAAAGAATATTCAGCCAAAAAGTATGGAAGAAAAAGAGAATTTGTGGATGCTGAGATGGCTGCAAGATTAGGGGTTTCTGAGGAGGCTGTGTCAGCAGGACCTTTATCAGACTCGTCTTCAACTCCAGCCTCAGAAACCCCTTCGGCTTAATCTCTTATATTTTTTTAGAAAGATCTCTTCTCTGTTTGAGAGGAGATTTTCTTTTATATTGTTTTTTGCTGGGAGATTCTTATTAAATCTTAGATTTTAGATGTTAAATGTTAAATTGATTTAGTATTTAAAACTTATCATTTAGAATTAATAAAATCAGATTTTAAATTTTGTTATATATGTTATGAAAGTAGGGATTGTTGGATTGCCGAATGTTGGAAAATCAACGTTATTTAATGCATTGACGAAGTCATATTCTGCGCCTGCAGAGAATTTTCCGTTTTGTACGATAGAGCCAAATGTGGGAATTGTAAATGTAAAGGATCAAAGATTAGAATGGTTATCTAAAATGTCAAATACACAAAAAATAGTTTATGCGGCGATAGAATTTGTGGATATTGCTGGACTTGTGAAAGGAGCTAGTGCTGGGGAAGGGCTTGGAAATAAGTTTTTGTCGCATATTAGAGAAGTAGATGCGATTGTTCAGGTACTTAGACATTTTAAAGATACTGACGTGGTTCATGTAGAAGGTGGGGTAGATCCGATGAGAGATGTAGAAATTATCAATACAGAACTCATTTTGTCTGATTTGGAACAAATAGAAAGAACTCTGCCAAATATTCAAAAAAGAGCGAAAACAGCAAACAATAAGGAAGATAAACTGTTGGCAGAAGGATTAGAAAAAATTCAAAAGGTCTTACAAGAAGGAAAAATAGCGCATATTGTAAAATCGGATCTTACTCCAGAGCAATGGAAACTTATTAAGCCATATAATTTTTTGACGATGAAGCCGTTTGTTTATGCTATTAATATTTCGCAAGAAGATATTTGATTATGATCTCAAATTCAAAAAGAATTTGAAGAAAAATTACATAGTCCCGTAGCTATTGTCTGTGCAAAATTAGAATCAGAAATGATGGAACTTGAAGGCGAGGAAAAACAACAATTTATCAAAGAATTATTGGAGATAGATAATATTGCTCATATTCCAACCCTTGATGATTTGATTGCGTTGGCGTATCGTAAAGTTGGATTGATGTATTATTTTACTACAGGAGAAAAAGAGTCAAGAGCTTGGGCTATTCCTATTTGATCAACTGCGCCACAAGCAGCTGGGGCTATTCATACTGATTTTGAAAAAGGTTTTATTAAGGCTGAAGTTGTGAAATATAATGATTTATTGGAACATGGGAGTTGGGTAAAGGCAAAAGAAAAATGATTAGTGAGATTAGAATGAAAAGAATACATTGTTCAAGATGGAGATGTTATGATTTTCAAATTTAATGTTTAAGTAGAATCAAAGAGAAATAGAGCCATAGCTTAATAGCTGTTTAATTGTTTTTTCTGTCTTACTATATATCTATTTGACTATTTTTTTATGCCACTATTTTTGTAAAAAATAGCAAATCTTGCAATATAATAGTTATCACTTGGATTTTTAAATCTTCGAAAATACGCTTGACATTAGTGAGTGAATCGTTAGTATGGGATTGAAAAAATATAAATTTTTACATTTTTATATAGATCCATGAATTTTAATGTAAAAATGGATGACAAAAGAATTAAAGTTGATATTGAAGGAACAAACTTGAAAGATGTTCTTATTTATTGTAAACCAAAAGAAAGACTTGTTCTTATGAAAAAGTTTGGTCTTGATGGAAATAAAGAAACTCCTTTACAAAGAATTGGAAAGGAATATAATTTGACTCGTGAAAGAATTAGACAAATAGAAACTCAAGCATTGATGAGATTTAGAAGACTTATCGTAGGTAATGAAGTTTATATGGAAGTTCTTAATGAGGCAAAAAAAATTCTTGATGTTCATTGAGGGTTTTTGTGTGAAGATGTGTTAATTTCAAAAATGGTTAACAAAAATATCTTCAAGTTCTCTAAACAAGAACTTAAACTTATATTGGTTTCAGATTTTGATGTTACGTATCTTAAGAGAAATAAATATTTGAATAAAGCTTTTTATTTGGAACCATTGTATGAAGATCTTCTTACAAAAATGGTTTTGGAAATTAATGCATACTTTCAAAAAAGAGCAAAAAGTCAGGATTTATATGAATTTATAGGATATGTAAAAGATAATTTTGCAAAAGATTATAAAGATGTCTATTATTTGAAAAATGATTTATTCTATGTAAACTTTTTTGAATCTATTAGAGAAGTAAACGTATTTGATGGGAAAGTTGGATTGCCTGAATTTGCTGATGTAAATCCAAAAACAATCAAATTGAAAATTCTTTATACTATGAGAAGAGTAAATAAACCAATTCATTTTCAAGAATTACCATCTAAGATTATGGAATGGTTCCCAGCAAAAAATGTTAAAGTTAACACTGTTCATAATGAATTAGTTAAAAATAATGATATGTTTGTAAATCTTGGACTTGGAATATATGGTCTTAGAGAATGGGGATATCAAGGAGGACAAGTTGTTGATATTTTGGTAAGAATCTTTGAAAAGAATGATAGACCTATGAATGTAAAAGAACTTTGCAAAGAAATGCTTAAAGAAAAAATGGTAAGTCCAAATACCGTGATGTTAAATCTTCAAAAATACAAAAACCTCTTTAAGAGAGTAGAAAAATGAGTCTATGAATTAGCAAAAAAATAATGAAAAACTCCCATTTGGGAGTTTTTTTATTCTGTTGTAAGTGTCATGTGCTTGTAAGGAATTTCTATTCATTTTGTTTTTAATAGTTTTATAAATTCACTTCTTATCTCTCTGGCAACGATTATAGGAAGTTTTTTTGTTGGGCTACAAAAGAAATATCATTTTAAAATCATTCATTTACTTCAAAAAGATTCAATTATTATTGAACTATATTCGGGATAAACTATGTTTTTGTTGTTTATAATTACTTGATTAAATATTTGTTTTATTTCTTCAAAAGAGGTGTCGCGAGGTACTTTGAATGATAATTCTCCTTTGAGAAGTGGTTCTGATTTTAAGGTTTTGATCGGTGTTTTAGCTATAATACTGTTTGGAATAATTGTTCTTCTTTTGTCAAAAGTTCTTATCACAGTATATCTTATATTTATTTCTTCAATAGTTCATCTTATTTTTAATTTTCCAAGAAACTCTACAAAGTCTCCTAATTTTACTTTTTTGTTGGTTAAAATAAAAACTCAGGATACTAAATTTCAGATGGTAGTTTCCATAGCAAATCAAATACTCAAAGATATTCATCACATAATTATTGCAGTATTGAATCAGATTATTTCAAAGGTTGCTAAAATGTTGAAAATCATCAATAAAATGAAAAGAATAGAACCAACTAATTTTGAATTTCTTTTGGCATAAATATCTGGAACGAGAGAATTTCCCTCTATTCTTGTTTTTACTCTTTGAATAATGTATTTAATAATAAGGTATATTACAATAAATGCTATAATTCATCAAAGTAACCTACTAAGTATATCTACTCAGTTGGTTTGTATATATGATATGCCTGCTGAAATGATGTTTTCTTTCATTGGTATTATGTATATAAATTTACGATTGTATTTGTTGAGTAATATTTGATTTTGTTTGTTTGTCTTCAAAAGTTAATGTTACCATATCGTAAGATATTTCTATATTGTTTTGTTTAAATGCTTCGCTTACAGCTCATTTTATTTCTCATAAAGCAATATCTGGTACTATTCAACATTTAGGATCGAAATAGAAAAATGCTTTGATTTCTATATTGCTGTATCCATAATCAGAGAAAAATACTTTGGTATTCTCTTTTTCCTTTACAAAAGAAAAACTATTTATGGCTTCTGTAATTACTTTTATTGCTTTTGGAATATCTGTTTCATAGTGTACTTCAAAAACAGCATTGAGTTTGATTAAATCTTCAGAACTAAATGTTTTGATAGGAACCGTGATTAATGTCATATTTGGTAAAACCACCTGCCTGAGATCAAGCGTTCTAATAATGGTATATCTAATGGTTATTTCTTCAATTCTTCCAAAATATGTTTGATCAGCATAGATTTCTACAATATCTCCCAATTTAAATTCTTTGGTATAGAGCATCATCATACCTGCAATCATGTTTCCTAGGATTTCTTTGAATGCTAATCATACTCAAAATGAGATTCATCCTATGATAAGACCAACATTAAATCAAACAATCTCAAATCCAATAAAGAATGAAAAAATGACTAAAATATAGAAAACAATATCGTGAATCAATTTTCAGATTTTATCCATATGTTTGTTTCCCTCAGTCCCATTTTGAACAATCCTTTTACTAATGATATTCGCAACAATTTTGGAAACCATTAAAAGAAAAATAATCACGAGAATTGCTCATAATATCTTGAAAATATATATAACAACAACGTTGTCCATAAGCGTACTAATTGCAGAAGGTTCTACTTCTGATGTTTTGGTTGATATTCCTGGATTCATATTTTTTCTATGAAATAAATCTTTATATAAGTATATTCTGGATGATTTTTTCTGCAATAAAAGACCTATTTTTGTTCAATAATTCTTAGCCAAAAATCTCAAAATGTTATACAGATGGTGTTGTTGTATTGAAAAAGGTTTTTCTTTTTTTACACTTACAAAAGTTTTATCTTTTTTTTGCTATTATGGAAACTAAACATTTTACTGTTAAAGATGTTCCTTCTCAATTTTCTCACAAACAATGATCTTCTTATACTTTTTGGATTGTTTTTGTTTCTGTTTTGTTTTTCCTTTTTCTTATTTTTAGTAAATGGAGTAAAATTGAACAATTTTTGTGACTTTCTGTGGAGAATACTGCTTTAGAGTCTTGATTTGTTTTGGGAGAGGAGACTTCTGTAGAAGGAATTTTGACTCAAGATGGGGATTTTATTACACATACTCATAAATTATCAACTCTTACAAGTGGAGTTTTTTGATTAAAAAGTAAAGTAATTAATCTTAATCAATATTCTGGTACAGTTCTTGTGGAGTGAATCGTTGATACCCAACATCAAGGCCTTTATATTATAGATGTTACCAAAATTATTGCTCAATTTTGAGATGAAAATCTAACTGGTGATGTTGTTTCTTGATCTATTGAGCCTATTTGAGAATATTATCCAGAAATGGGACTTTATTTGTCACCAAGTTTCTTTGAAGAATATACTGTTGTTTCTCAAGATAAAAATTCTTTTACCGTAAAATCGCTTATTTCAAATACACAACTTACTGTTGATTATTTTGCTTGCAAGAGAGGAGATGCAAACCGTGACTGTAAGCAACTTTCTTCGACATTTTCTGATGCTAATGAAAAAACATTTACGACAAAATATGGTAGTACTTTTTATAAATTAGCTGAGGTTAATTCTTGGTTTTTTGCAAATCAAGAACTTTTTGGTTATTTTATTAACAATGCTTCAGAACAAGAAGTAACAAAACTTGCTTCTTATCTCGTTCTTCCTACATTGGATTATGTTAAAGATACTATTGAACCGAAAATATCAAGCTTTTGTAAGCAAGGAAATGTTGCTATGACGTCAATAAAAACGACAAAAATGTTTTTGGATCAATGAAAACCAGCTGTTCATTTTGTATGAACGTGGGAAAAGTGAACACTAGAATGTAAAATAACATTAGATCTTGCGCTTCCTTCTTTGTGAACAATTTCTTCTTTTGTTTTTAAAGAAGATACGATGACCTGAACTATCTCTTCTCCAGTTCAGCAACCTTCTCAAGAGGAAAATGATCTTGTTGTAGATTCTTCTGTTGCTCAATTTCCTATTAATGTTGATAAATCTTTGGTGTTTACGTCAAGTAGAGGGCATTCTATAACATTTCCTTCTCCAAAAATTTCCTATAAATCTGATTCTATTTCTGATAATTTGGGGGTTGGTTGACTTAATTGTTATGTTGCAACCAAAGTTATTGAATATGCAAAAAAAGATCTGATAGATTCAGAACCTTCGGTTATTGTGTATGAATGTAAAGTAAAAGATAGTGTTGCAATCCCTGCAGAATATCGTGCTATATATCTTTCTGATGGAAGAGCTTTTCTTGTTTCTGTTCGTGATGGAGCGTGGGCGACTTTTTGAAATAATATTCAGGTAGAACTTAATCAGTAAGATAATAGGTTTTGTAGGTTACCTTTGGTTTTGGCGAAACTTTTCCTTCGGCAATGTATCTTCTAAATCGGGTACGTTGTTTTTTCGCCAAGTGGTGAGTATTTCTTTTGAGGAGTTCTTCCGCTTTTTCTTTGTTGTATTCTCATTGAAGATATCCTATAATTTCTTTGTATCAAATTCCTTGCATAGATTGTAAATCTGGTTTGTATCATTGTTTGAGTAAACTATCAACTTCTTCAATTAATCATTCTTGAAACATTTGTTTGATTCTGGCGTTGATTTTTCTATTGGTTTCATCTTTTTCTCTTCGTAATCAAAGGAGAAAAATTGGTTGTTCTACCGGTTGTTGAAAAAATCCTTCGGTTTTTGTTTTTCCTGTTGTATAAAAAATTTCTAGTGCTCTAATCAGATATCTTAAAGAATTTGGATGCATCTTTTGTGCTTCTTCTGGATCTATTTTCATAAGTTCTTTGTAAAGATATCCAGGTTCTTGTTGTTCTTTCTCTTCTAATTGTTTTCTTAGTTCCCAGTTTGGAGCAGATTCGGGAAGTGAAAAATTTTTGTAAAGAGTATCAATATAAAGACCAGTACCTCCTACGATAATAGGAAGTTTATTGTTGTTTTGAATCTGATTTATATAGTTTTGTGTGTCTTGTTTTCGTTGTCCTGCAGTATACGTTTGGTCAGGATCGATAATATCTATTTGATAGTGAGGAATTTTTTTTCTGATTTCTGGTGATACTTTGTCGGTTCAGATATTCATATATCTAAAAATTTGTCTGCTATCCGCGGAAATTATTTCGCTTGGAATGTCTTTTGTCAAAAGGAGTGAAAGTTTGCTTTTCCCTGTTGCCGTAGCGCCTCGAATTATTACTACTCCATTTGGATTTTTATTGTAAAATTCTGAAACATCTTGCAATATTTCATTGTATTTTTGTTCAATTTCTACCATATTTTGGTATTTGTAAAGTTTAAAAATATTTGCCTGGATTGAAAAATGGCATTGTAGAACATCCTTTTGTTGTACACATAATTTTTGTTATTTTTTTCTCGTTGTTTTTTGTGGTAAATAGAGCTTCTCGTTCTTCTCTAAAAATAACGCTTTTGATTGAATATGTAAGTTTATAACTAACTTTGTTTTCTTCTGTGATTGATTTGATTATTTCTATGTCTATATTCTGATTATCTATATTTGTTATGAATCTTTGTAGCCAATTTTTGGAAAAATAGGTTTTAAATGTTGATGTTTGTTTGAGAGAAGTATCTATGTATGGATAAAAATTGTCAAAGAGTTGTTGTTCTATGTTTGTGTAAATGTTTTTAAGAACAAGGCTGTTTGGATCTTCTTCATTTGGTTTCGCTGGTTCTTGGAGTTGGTTTTCTTCAATATCTCATGAAAATATTTCTCATGAAAGAATTGCATTTGTGGTTGTTTGTTTTTTTGTGGTATTTGCCTCTGTCTTTCTTTGACTTACATAAATGGAAAATCCAAAAACTACTGCTGAAATACAGAAAAGAACAAGAATTATTAAGTCTTTTGTTCTGTTTTCTTTTTTTTCAGGAATTTCAGGTAATTGCACTTTTTCTATTTTTTTTGGTCTTCCTGGTTTTTCTCTTTTGACATGAATTTTCTTTGATATAAACGCTTTTGGTGGTCTTCAGCGGTTTGTTTTTTTTGTTGTGTTTGTCTTTTTCTTCATCAAAAAAAGCTATGAATTAAAAATTCATAGCTTATATGTAATGATTTATTGGATGCATTCAATCTTTTTTTTGAAGAGTGAATTATTTGTTTCTTATTGTGTAAGAATATCGATCTTGTACTGCTTCTAAAAAATCTTGATAATTTTGATATTTTTTGTTGCTAGCATTGTTAACTATTTTTTTCATTTCTGCTTTGAGATCATTACTCATAGAAATCCATGTTTCGTTGTATCTTAGATTTCTTGAAGTGTTTTTGTAACTAGTTATGAGAGCATCTCGTGCGTTGTATACCTTTTCTACTGATGCTATTTCAGATGCTGTGTATCCGTAGCTTCAGTTGTTTGTATCTCCTACATAAAAGATTTTTTCTCCATAAATATCATTATTGTCTTTGTCTATAATTTTTAGTTTGAAATCATATTTCTTTTTGAAGGTTATTAAGTCATAAAACATTGCATATCCATAATCATAATAGGTGAATGTGTATCCATATCTATAAGAAGAACTCAGTTCATAGTAGGTAGATGATGTTGTTTTTTTCCAAGATGATGTTGTTGATGTTCTATAATATACTTCAAACAAAACTGTTCAGCGATAGCTTGAAAGGGTATCTCCATCACTATCACGTGCTTTTATGGAAATATCAACAGGTTGGTAGGTATCCGGGGATGAATCATCGGCTGTTATATAAAGATTATCTGTATCTTCATTATCGTCATTATCATTATCGCCAACATAGAAAATTTTGGAAGAACTAACATCTTCATTATCATCAGTAATAGTTATTTTGTAATCATAATCATACTTGAAAGTAACATAAGTAGAAGCAACCCCATCATAGAAAGAAGGAGAAGTATTGTCAATAGTTACATATGAAGAAGAAGCGGATCTTCGAGAAGAAGATGAAGAAGATCTATATTCGATAGAGATATCTGCGTTTCTACCTTCATAATCATCAATGATATCGTTGTCATCATCAAGAGCGTTGATAGTAAGCTTGATTCTATCGTTTCTATCAGGAGTAGCGTCGGCAAGCTTGATTTCAAACTCTTCTAGATCTCCATTATTATCGTCATTATCATTATCGCCAACATAGAAAATTTTGGAAGAACTAACATCT
>CAZUIS010000012.1:0-2845 GCA_964620295.1 uncultured Candidatus Peribacteria bacterium | reverse complement strand
CGTTTCTATCAGGAGTAGCGTCGGCAAGCTTGATTTCAAACTCTTCTAGATCTCCGTTGGAAGTATTGTTGTTGGATGTTCCGTTTGTCCATTCTCCGTCATCAAAATCATACATCCATTGTGGAAATAATCGTTCTTGTTTGTTGCTTGGCTTATCTTCCCAATCTGTTGGGTATTCGGATCCTAATTTAATATAAATTTTTATTAGTTGTTCTTTTGGATTGCTCACAAAAAAATCGTCATTACATCATTTTACTTCTTTATAAGAATTGTTTGAAAGCAATATTCCACATCGTAATGTTCCATTTCCTTTTTCTATATCGGTTTTTAATGAAAAAGTATTGTCGCTTTCTCTTTCTATATCCACACAAACTCTTCCGTTTGAAAATTCTATTTCTCTACAATCATTAGCAAAAGTAGTTCCTCATATAAAAAGGCTCAATCATAAAATAGCCATTCATAAGGTGATTTTCTTCATGATGTATTTTGTTTATAGATAAATGTGTTTATATTTTAATTATTTAATCAAAATTGTCAAGTTCTTTGTGTTGAGTTTGTGTTTGTTTTTTTTAGTAAAAATATAGAAATAAAAAACTATGGTTTTATGAGCTTGACTGATCAATGCTCTAGGTGTATTTTAATCTTTCTTTTAATAATTATCTAATATTCATGCGTTCTTTCTTGTGAAAAACAATAAAATTTGTTTTACGAACATGTCTTTTTGCTCTTTTGGGCGGGTTTCTTTTTGGCTTTTTTAAGTTTAAATGAGATATTGTTGAGTATGTTTCTTATCTGAATGGTATTTCTTTACAGGAATTATTTACCGAAAAGTCTTCTGTAGAGGATGACTCTCTTTTGGAAAAGACGGATGAAGAACTTATTAAAGAAGTGCTTGAAGATTCTACATCTCTTGAAGAAGATTATTTTTTGCCCGAAATAGAAAATAGTACGTGAGAAACTTCTTTTGGGTTTTCTTGATCTTTGGAAGAAACTAGGCCAACTGACTCTTTGCAAACATCATCATCTTCTTCAAAAGAGGAGCTTATTGATTTAATTAAATCACGTGAACAATAATATATGATAACTCATAATGATTTTACACCATTGAATTTGTGATCCGTTTCTCCTTATCAGGTATTGGACGTCTTTTCCAAATGTTCTGGAGAAAAACATATTTCTTTGCTGTGATCTTCTCCTGTTACCTATGTTTTTGTTGTTAATGATGCAAATGTTGATGTTGTTTTAGATGTTTCTTGAGTATCTTCACATATAGATGTTTTTTGAATCTTCTTTTGAAGCGTTTCTTCTCGTATAACATCTTCTTTGTCCGTAAATAATAGTTTTGTTCGTGTGCATCTTTATACTCTCGTTCAAGATAATGTTGATATTTCTGTAGATGGAAATATTGTTTTGGAAAAAAATATTATTTGATCACAGTGACATTTGACCCAAGAACAGTTTTTGTTGGGTGTTCCAAAATCTTTACGTGTCTGTCCTATTTTGGATGTATATTCTTCTGCTATTAAAGCATCTCATGCGGCAAAAATTCATACATTAGATGCTCAAAAATTGTTTTATATGATGGCGAAATGACTTTCTTTGCAGCATGCTCAAAAAATGGTCATAGAGGCATCTTTACAATCAATATTTGATCGCTTATCTTCTCTTGATGATGAAAAAAAAGGTAGTATCTTTACTTATATTACCTCTTCCCTTTTTACTTCTTTCTCTTTTTCATGATAAAGTATTTTACTCTTGTTTGTGATCTTTTACAGTTACCTATTTCTCCTCAGTATGTTCTTTTTGCAGAACAATTGGTGAAAAATCCTCATAATAAAATTATTTCTTTTTCTTCCCTTTCTTACATCTTTTTTGCTTTTCAAGATTTTCTTTTGGGAACAATTTCACAAGAAGATTTTATTGCTTTTTGAGATAGTTTTGGGATATTGCATAATTATCAGTCTTCGTCTGTTTTTGCTAAAGAAGCTTTGTTGTATTGATTACTTCATGATCCTCGTGTTTATGAGCATTGTTATATAGTAGTTCCTTTGTCTGAAAAAGAATTCTTAGAAGAATCTCTTCCTGATATTCAAACAATCCTTAAAAAATTACAAAGTCAGATTTTTTATATATAAATTTATTTTTTAATAGACTATTTTGCAATATTCATACTGAATACTTCCTTTTTTTAAGATAAAAGAGTGATTTGTTGTTCTTCTTGTTCAGCATGTTTGATGACATCGATCATTTCCTAAGTGACATATAGAGTCTCAAGAAACCCCTTTACAAGCAGCCAAAAGAGAGGTCTTTGAGGAGGTTTGACTTGATCAAATTGATGTACTTCCAAATGTGTATTTTGATCATTATTATTCATTCTTTGAAAAATGAGGGGTGTTGGTTAATAAAAGGGTTGGATTTTTTGTTGGAGAAGTATATGATACTACCGTTGTCCTGCAAAAATCAGAACTTCAAGATTTTTGTTGGAAAAATATTGATGATGCTATGGAAATCCTAACTTTTGAATCTGATAAAAATATTTTGAAAAAAGCTTATGAAGCTATAAACTCAACGAGTAATTAGTCAGAAATTATTTCTAAGTTAGTAAGTGGTAATAGGTAGTACATAGGTTAAACTCTAGGGGCTGTACATTAGCTTTGTCTCTCTGAGCAAAAGCCTTGAGCCTGGTCGAAAGGAATGTCGAAGAGAATAAGTTCTCTTGCACTCTTCATTTCATTCAGCGTGATAAAGAGAATAACTAAGTTCTAAACTCTAAATTCTAATTTTATATTTATTCTTTGTTGGAAATGTTGATAGATTTGGCTCAGCAGTATGATCCTCAAAAAAT
>CAZUIS010000011.1:15664-17992 GCA_964620295.1 uncultured Candidatus Peribacteria bacterium | reverse complement strand
TGAGGTTTTTTGTCTACTCTTTTTTCTACTTCTCTAGAAAGTTGAGATAATGCTAAAATTGGTATTTCAAGTTCTCTAGCAAGCTCCTTGAGTCATCTTGAAATTTCAGATATTTCTTGAACTCTATTTCCAGAATATCCAGTAGAAGATCAACTCATCAATTGAAGATAATCGATAATTACCAAATCTAATCATTCTTTTATTTTTAATCTTCTGATTTTTGATTTAATTTCTGGAATGGTTGTAGAACCTTTATCATCAATAAATATTTTAGTTCCTGAAAGCATTTCCATAGCTTCTCCTATATTTGAAAAATCTTCTGATTCAAGTCTTCCTTTGGTTATTTTTGTCATAGAAACACCTGAAGCAGTAGATAATATTCTATCAACAATTTGTTCAGCACCCATTTCTAAAGAAAACATTGCAACTGATTTTTTTTGTTGAATTGCAGCATGCTCAAGCAAATTAATAGCAAAAGCTGTTTTACCCATACTTGGACGAGCAGCTAAAATAAGCAATTCACCAGGTTTAAATCCTCAAAGCATCTCATCCATATGATAATATCCTGCCATAACCTTTTTATCATTAATCTTTTCAGGATGATCAACTATTTCCATATAATCTTCCACTCTGCTATCCAATAACTCTTTAATTGAATGAACTTGATCAGATCATGTATTTTGCGTTAAATCAAATATTCTTTTTTCAATAGTCTGTAAGATATCCAATGTCTCTTTTTGCTCATAGACATCTCCAATAATTTTTTGAGAAACTTTAAGAATATTTCTCAATATTGATTTTTCTTTAACTATTTTGGCATATTCATCAGCAGAAGAAGAGGTTAACAAAAATCATGATAATTCATACAAATAATCAGCACCTCAAACAACATCAACAACTCCATCTTTAGTAAGCTGATCAGCTAATGTCAAAACATCAATAGTTTTACGAGCTGTCCAAAGTGTTTTTATTCCCCTAAAGATAAAAGCATGTTCTTTTTGATAAAAATCTTCTGGTGTAAGATTTATTCATTCACAAACATATAATAGTTCACTATCCATCAAAATACCAGAAAGAATTCCTTTTTCTGCATCCAAATTGTGCGGAGGTAATTTAATATCTTCAAGACTAACCATATTACAAATTTTAAATTATAAATTTGCTTTAAATAATAGTAATCTAAAATTTAAAACATATCATTTGAAAACAATGTAAGATATTCGGAATCTTTTTCAAGAGATTTTTTAAAAAAACTAGGTTTAACCTAGCTTTCCAACATTTTTTTAACATTTTTTTCCACAAATTTAGTTCCATAAATTTGATGGGTAGATTCCTTGAGTTATAAGATTTTGTATAGAATATACAACCTGTGGTTTATCTTCAGGATAGGTTACTCAAAACCACGAAGAATTATTAGGAAGAACAGAACAAGTTATTGTATTGTTTTTTATAAGTTCATCAAGAACTGCTGGAATATAATACTCTGAAGTCAATTCTTGACCATGATTTTTTAAAAAATTTACAAATCAGATTTCTATATATTTCAAAATAGAAGGCATAAAACCAAAAAAGTTCATAGAAACCAATGTATCTGGAGACAAATTATATCGTTGTTCATCTTTTACATAACCAATATTTCCATCTTTTTTTATAATATTTTTAGTTTCTACAATATCAGATAACAGTTCATTATTTGCTTTGCAAATACCACGATTTACACTACCGAAATCTGAAACAGTATTTTTGAGATAATATCCTACCAAAGCATAAGCATTTGGATCTTGGTTTTTTATCAAAAAATCACATATTGTAAAAAAAGCTTCTCTACCATAAAAATCATCAGCATTTAAAGCAACAAAAGGAGCATCTATAACATCTTTTGCCACCAATAACGCATGTGCTGTTCACCAAGGCTTTACTCTTCATTCTGGTACAGAAAATCAATCCGGAATTTTATCTAACTCTTGATATACATATTCCACAGGTAAAATATTTTCAAATCTATTTCAAAAAAACGCTTTAAAATCAGATTCTATACTTTTACGAATAATAAAAACAATTTTTCAAAAACCAGCCTTAATAGCATCAAAAACAGAATAGTCGATAATTACTTCTTTATTTGGTCAAATAGGATCTATTTGTTTTAATCATCAATAACGACTTCACATACCTGCTGCCATAACTACTAATATTGGTTTTTTCATAAGTTATTTATTAATGATAAATAATTATCTTAAGCAAGTTCTTTTAGTTTTTGTTTTGCTTTTTCATTACTTGGTTCATATTCAAGAACTCTAAAATAATATTTTTTAGCCGAAGAATAATCTT
>CAZUIS010000011.1:9451-15564 GCA_964620295.1 uncultured Candidatus Peribacteria bacterium | reverse complement strand
CTTGGTTCATATTCAAGAACTCTAAAATAATATTTTTTAGCCGAAGAATAATCTTGTAATTCAAGGTAAAGATCTGCTAAAGTAAGTAAATAAGAAGGATTTGTTGGTCTTAATTTAACAACTTTTTCCATAATATCTACTGCATCTTTTTTTCTATCAGTATTATAAAAAACTTCCACCATACTAATATAATACTTTGGATTAGATTGATTAATAGAAATTGCTTTATCGATAAGAAGTTCTGCAGTTTCAAAATCTCAAGTAATAAGATACATTTCACCAATTTGCCAAATAGCCTTATGATCTTGAGGATCTATTTCAATAATTTTTTTCAACAAAGAAAGTGCTTTTTTATAATTTCAAAGATTAAAATAAAAATCTGCCAACAATTTATTTAAATCTCTATCATTAGGATCGATTGCTAATCATTCAATTATTTTTTTTTCATATTCTTCTAATTTTCATTCTTTTCTATAGACCAAAGCTTCATAAACAATCTTTTCTATAAGTTTCTTCTTTTTTTTAGAAAATTCTCTATCTACTAACTCATCTAAAGAAGGTTTCTCTTCTTCAGACAAATCTGAAGAAACATCTGCTTCCTCAAGCACCTCTTCAGATTGATAAGTATTTACCAAATTTTCTTGTAAAATCTCATTTCTAATTCTATGTAAAGTTTTTTCGCTAAGTATTTTATTCCAAAAAAGCAACAAATATTTTGTTACATCCTTAAATAGGAAATAAAAAAGAAATCCTAAAGGGAACAATAATAATATAGTTGTTAATACAATCCAAGAAAACACACCAACTTTCAACATTATAAGATATTTATAAATAAATTATTTTTTAATTGCTGTGATAAGATTAAGAGGAACCCTAAAAAATCATCAATCTTTTGTTCTTACACTAACATCATTGGTCATAATATTATAAGAAGTAACAAATCAACACATTTCACAATTATTTTTCAAACATACTTCTGATCACTTTGGAGGAAACTTTTTACTTTCCTCTGCATATTGTTCTAATTCATATACTAAACAACACTTAAGTTTTCAACATCTTCATTTTAATTTTTCAATATCTCTTCCTTCTAAATTCTGTAAAATAATATTTTCAATTTCAATACTTGGAAGAGGTCTTGTACTTTTACAACAAAGTTGGATACCATTACATCAAACAATACAGTCAGTTGCTGGAGACATTTTTACCATATCTCTTGCTCAAACCTGAAACAAAAAGATATTTTTATCCAAAGTTTTTCTAAGCTCTTTGACAAAATCTGAAAACACATATCTTTCTTCTGCATAAAAGTAGAAATAAATTTGATCGGCAAAAACATGATATCTAGCAGTAACTGGAGTAGATGTAGAAAAATACTTTTTAAACATTTTTTTAAACAAAGGAAAAATTTGTAACGAAAAAGATTGTTGTTGATCAAAAAATTCCTTTTCTTCACCTTGCAAAACACGGTGAAATATACCTTTCCTATCAGTAGGAACAGTATGTCACAAAAAAGTTCATACGGTCAAAGAATTACTTCATGTTTGATCCGTTGTTTCATAAACTATTTTATCTCATGCATGCAAAGAAGAAAAGATTTCTTTATCATGTATTTCCAAAACAACATTTTTATTGGTATACCAATCTAGAACGTATGCTAACATCAATTATAAATTGTTA
The DNA here is from genome assembly GCA_964620295.1 of uncultured Candidatus Peribacteria bacterium. GTDB lineage: Bacteria > Patescibacteriota > Gracilibacteria > Absconditabacterales > Absconditicoccaceae > UBA5124. The sequence goes on along the minus strand of CAZUIS010000011.1, from coordinate 13,884 downwards.
ATTATAAATTTTTATTCTTGAATATATTTTTTCATTAATGATTCAAACTCCTCTCTTGTTAAATATTCTTTCTCAAGCAATAAAAGAGAAAGTTTTTCTAGGATTGATTTATTCTTTTTAATAATTTCTTTGGATTTTTTATAACAATCTGACATATAATCTTGAATTTTATGATCAATACGTTGCGATATTTCTTCACTATATGGTTTGATGAATCTATAATCATCTGGAGAAGTTTCTCAATAGAAAATTGTACCCAAATCCTCATCCATACCATATTTAGTAAGCATATCTTTTATAAGCGTTGTTGCTTTTTCAAAATCATTAGAAGCTCATGTTGTTATTTCATCTTTCCCAAAAAACACTTCTTCAGCAGCTCTTCATCAAAGCAAAGAAACAATTTGATCCAAAAACTTAGCTTTAGAATAAAGATTCTTATCTTCTTCTGGAATCATCCAGGTAACACCCAATGCATGCCCTCTACGAACAATAGATATTTTTTCAACAGGATCAGTTTGTGGCAAAAAATAAGCAGTTACCGCATGTCATAATTCATGAAAAGCTACTATTTGCTTTTCCTTTTCGTTCATAGATTTTACTTTTTTTTCTGGTCCCATAAGAACTTTTTCCAAAGCATATTCAAAATCTTGAATTTCCAATTGAGATCTATTTTCTTTTGCGATTTTCAGTGAAGCTTCATTCACAATATTTTCTATATCAGCTCCAACAAGCCCACTTGTTCTTTTAGCTAATGAATCGAGAGAAACATTTGTATTATATTTTTTTCCTTTAAGATAATAATCAAAAATAGCTATTCTTTCTTCATATGTTGGTCTAGAAACCATAATTTTTCTATCAAATCTTCCTGCTCTAAGCAAAGCTGGATCCAAAATATCAGGTCTGTTTGTTGCTGCCATTACAATAATATTTGTAGTATTATCAAATCAATCCATTTCCGTTAATATTTGATTTAATGTCTGTTCTTGTTCTTGATGACCTCATGTATGACCAACACCTCTCCTTCTTCCTATTGCATCTATTTCATCAATAAAAATAATTGCTTTACCTGCAGCTTTTGCTTTTCCAAAAAGCTCTCTTACTTTTGCTGCTCACATACCAACCAACATTTCCATAAATTCAGAACCTGACACACTAAAGAAAGGCACATCTGACTCACCTGCTACTGCTCTAGCAAGCAGTGTTTTACCAGAACCAGGTTCTCCAAAAAGAAGAACTCCTTTTGGATGCCTAGCTCAAACTTTATGATATTTATTTGGATGTTTTAAATAATCAACAACTTCAGATAACTCATTTTTAACTTCTTCCATTCAAGCAACATCTGAAAACTTGGTTTTATTTTTTTGTTTGTTATCAAGTTTACCAACTTTTACATTAAAAGGAAAACCTGATCCTCATTTTGGCATCATAAATCTAAAAAAAAGAATGAATACCAAAAAAAACAAAAAAATAGGTCAAATCTCTTCCAAAAATTTTTGTAAGAAAGATTTTGTCGTATATTGAATATCTACCAAAACAGATCAAGTTAATGATATTCACAAATCGGTTAACGAAGTATCTATAGGCTTTTTTGTAGAATATACATCAAAAGTATGTTGTGTATATGATTTTTGTAAGCTCATAAAAGAAGAACTAGATCAAGATGATACAAAGACATATCACAACAAATCTATTCCATCTTTTAATTCAACTTTTGAAAATTCCTTTGATTGATAACGATCAATAAAGGTATTTAAAGAAACTTCTTCTGTTTTATCAACAACCTGAACAACCTCTGAAGAAGGAAGAGAATAGTTTTTATATAATTGCAAAAAACCACTTATGATGATAGCAAAAAAAGCAAAAAACAAAATTCATTTCTTCATAGAGCAAAACATAATTTATAAAACATTTGACAGCAATTAACTATACAAAAAAGAATATGAAAAGCAAACAAAAAAAACAAGCACGTTTCTTTTTAAAAAAACATCAGATTTTTTGTATATAATTTTAAAATAGAGAGACGATGGGAAATTTTCAAATATAAAAGAAAATTTGATTTACGACAAAAAATATATAAAGTAAAAATATGTCCGAACTAAAAGAACAATTAAAAACAACAACCAAATACGTTAGTATTTTAGAAAGCAATGGAATCAAGACAATAAAAGATCTTCTCCATTATTTTCCTAGAAGTTACGAAGACAGAAGTTTTATTCAACCATTATCAGAGTTATTAATAAATGAAAAATGAGTTGCCACAACCAAAGGAAGAATAATTCAGAAAAAATTTTCACCAAGAAGAGGGAAAAAAGTATATGAATATACATTTATTGATGAACAAGGACAATTATGACAAATAAATATCTTCAACTCTGGCTATTTGGCAAGTAAAATAAAAGAAAACGAATGGTATATTATTATATGAAAACCATTTTTCAAAACAGGAAAAGTATTTTTTAACCAACCTGAAATAATTCCAGCTACAGATACTTCATCAGAACAAACGAATATTCCTAATATGGGAAGAATTTATCCTATATATTCAGAATTATATGGAATCAAACCATGATGGTTTGTAGAAAAAATACGATCAGTTATAGACACTGTAAATATGCTCTTTGAAGAACATCTTCCAGAAGAATTTTTGGAAAAATATAATTTATTAGGTGTTAAAGAAACATTTAAAAACATCCATTTCCCAGAAAGTTATGAATTACAAAAAGCTGCATTACAAAGAATATTTTTTGATAGATTATTGAGAGTACAATTACATTCTCTCATACAAAAACAAGAATATGAAAAAAAATCTTTAAAAAAATTTGACGAATCGGATCCACACCGAGATATTATAAAAAATTTTATTGATACATTACCATTTACGCTTACCAATGCTCAAAAAAAAGTAATCAAAAATTGTATAGAATCAATTCATGACAAAAAACCAATGATGGCTTTACTACAAGGAGATGTAGGAAGTGGAAAAACAATAGTTGCTGCCATTATTGCTTATTATATGCACAGTACAAAAAATAAACAAAGCATTTTTTTAGCACCTTTAGAGGTATTAGCAAATCAACATCACAAAACATTAGCGAAATTATTTCTTCCTTTAGGAATTCGTATCGAATTATTAACAGGCTCAACACCAAAACCTCAAAAAGAAAAAATAAAACAAGATATAAGAGAGGGAAAAATTCCAATAATTATATGAACACACGCACTTTTGCAAGAAGATGTCGGATTTGAAAATCTTTGATTTGTCGTAATTGATGAACAACATAAATTTTGAGTAAGACAAAGAGCAGCCTTTAAAAAATTTGGTAATCCTGATATTCTCCAAATGAGTGCAACACCAATTCCAAGATCTATGGCTTTAGCCTTTTTTGGTGAGTTTGATGTCCACATTATAGATGAATTACCCAAAGGAAGACAACCTATTACTACAAAAATAATTTCTGAAAATGAATACAAAAAACTCAAGCCACGAATTCTCTCTAAAATACAAGAAAACCAAAAAGTGTTCGTAGTAACCCCTCTTGTAGAAGAATCTGATAAATTAGAAGAAGTTAAAGCTGCTACCTCAGAATATCATGAAATTCAAGAATTGTTTCCAGAACTCAAAGGAAGAATAGGTCTCATCCATGGAAAAATGAATGCAAAAGATAAAGAAGAAACTATGATAAAATTCAAACAAGGGGAACTTTGTCTACTCGTGTCCACAACTGTAATAGAGGTAGGTGTCGATATACCAGAAGCAACAATTATGATAATAAAAAATGCAGAAAGATTTGGATTATCTCAACTTCATCAATTAAGAGGAAGAATTGGAAGATCTGATTTAAAATCATATTGTTTTTTGGAAACAAAGAAAAAAACCGGTGATAGTTATAAAAGATTACAAGCAATGGAAGAAACAAATGATTGATTTAAATTAGCAGAACTTGATCTTAAAAATCGTTGACCTTGAGAAATACTTGGAACAATGCAAGCATGACAAGCAGATATTCCTATAGAAATATTATCAGATTTAAAATTTATAGAAAAAGTACAAGAATGAGCTAAACGACTGCTAGAAAACTATCCAAAATTAGAAAGATTAGACAAACTAAAAAAATATCTCGATGAAAAAATTGGAGATATTTTAGCATAAATTATTTTTGATTAAGAGAAATTTGAGGAGTAACTTCTTTATGTTCAACAGGAGTATCTTTATGTCCAACAGCCAAGGCTTTTGCATCTTTGTCTAATTTTTTATATAAACCTAATAACTGAATCTGAACAAGTGATTTGATATATTCTGACGAATATCATGAATTTGGATTAAAAAACATTTGTACTGTTAATTTTGCTTTTTTATCATCAAAACTTTCCAAAAGAACCTGTGTATATTCTTTGTTTAAAATAAAAGGAAACGCATTTACTGTTTTAATCGT
>CAZUIS010000011.1:0-9396 GCA_964620295.1 uncultured Candidatus Peribacteria bacterium | reverse complement strand
CTTGAATAACTAAAGGAATATCTAAATTAACATCAACAACAACATCAGCTTCTATTCTCAAAAATTCTTCTGCACTATAGGTTTTTACTGCCTTTTTAAGAAAAGTGGAATTAGGAATAATAACTCTTCTCATATCAAAAGTTCTAATCAGAATATTTTTCATATTAATTTCTTCAATAATTCCAAACACATCTCATTCTAATCTCAATTGAACAATATTTCAAATTTTATATTCCGACGTAGAAAATATCATAATACCAGAAATCATATTGGAAAGGGTCTGCCTAAAAGCAAAACCAACTCAGATAGTGATTCATGACATCAATAGTTTGATATCAATTCCCGCTAAAGTAAAAGCAATATAAATTGACAAAAATGACATCACATAAAAAATTAAATCACCAACGAGAACAGCCATTTTTTTTGGAGCAACTCCATCTTTAACTACAAAATTCTTAGCTATTCTATTTTTTACGAATATAGCCAATATTTTAGACAAGATAATCAATCAAAAAGAAAGAGCTAACGCAAACATCAAAGAAACAAATCCATGAACATAGGGATTATCATAAACAGTTTGCAAAAAAGAGACAGAGGTTTCTACTGTCGTTTCTCATAATTGTTGAGCTTGATTTACAATGCCTCCAGCCATATTTTCAAAAAAGAATAAAAGGAGTTAATGAAATTATACCCCTTTTTTCCAGAAAATGCAAATTTTCCTTATTTTTTTTAAATATTATGAAAGAAACCAATTTATAGGATTTTTTCATTGAGAAATTAAGTAATCATTGGTCTTTGAAAAATGTTTACATCCAAAGAATCCTTTGTGAGCAGAAAATGGTGAAGGATGTGCAGCCTGCAATACCAGATGTTTCTCTTGATCTATCAGTCCGATTTTACCCTGCGCATAAGCCCCTCGAAGGAGAAAAACCAATCATTTTTTTTCATCAGATAATTTCTTAATTACTGCATCAGTAAATTGTTGCCATCAAGCATCTTTATGTGAATTCGGCGTATCTTTTCTCACCGTCAAGGTAGCATTCAAAAGAAATACTCATTGTTTTGCCCAAGCAAGAAGATTTCACGAAATTGGTACAACAAAACCTGGAATATCAATAACTAGTTCTTTGAAAATATTTTTGAGCGAAGGGGGAATACGAATTCCATCTTGCACAGAAAAACAAAGACCATGTGCTTCCCCCTCTCCATGATACGGATCCTGCCCCAAAATAACTACGTTTACATCCTCAAAAGGAGTCTGATTAAAAGCATTAAATATATCAGATCATTTGGGATAGATAATATTTCAGTTTTTCTTTTCCTCTTCAAGAAAGATTTTTATCTGTTCAAAGTACGGTTTTTGAAATTCATTACGAAGAACTTCTTTCCAAGAAGAATGAATGTGAATAGATTCAGGATGTATCATAGACAACGTACATTAAATAAATATTTTAATTGTTTTTTACTACCATATACGTATATATGTAAAAAAACGCAAACACAAATCAACCAAAACCCCAAATTATGGAAACACAAAAAAATAATGATAGAATCACATACATGTGTATGACATGTAAGAGTGAAAAAATGTGCACAAATTGTATGATAGGATACAAATCTGAAGACAATTTTTGCATAAAATGTGGAGAAAAATTATCTTCATTAGAATCTTTTGAAGGAAAACCATGCCCAATTTGTAGCAAAACAACTCGAGTATCAGGACCGATTTTTAAAGTAAAAATTGGCCATATAAAGATCTCTGGTATGTTTGATAAAAACGAGACTCATTTCAGTGGCGGGGTTATTATAGAAGAAGAATGTGAATGTGGAAATTACGAACCAACAAGTACAAGTGGTGTAATAGATGACTCTTGCAGAAACTGCGGAGGTAAACCGAGAGAAATAATATTAGGTTAAACAATTAAAAACAGCATTAAATTAAAGAATTAGGCGTATACCTAGTTCTTTTTCTATAACTAAAAAAAAGCTACCCATCATAAGATGAATAGCTATTTCAATATCTAACTATTTTTTACAATTACAACCAGTTAACTCAGCATAAGCAACAAATACTGCTGAAAGTCATACCAATCAATAAACTAGACGAGATAACATGGACATATCCCCAAATAGCCAAGCAACCAAATCAAATCCAAAGAAACCAACCAATCCCCAATTAAGTCCACCAACTACCAAAAGGAGTAAAGCAATAATATACACAGTTTTCATGATAATATATTTAGAAGATAAAAAACAAAAAGAATATTTTTTATCAAAGATCTAAACTATATCTAAAGATCAGTATATCAGCTTGTCATTCATGACAAGATATGATTATTACTATAAAAATCAAGTAAAAATAAAAAACTAGTCCCATGACTAGATTTCTATAAATCAGGGCCGGCAAGAATTGAACTCGCGACGCGGAGCTTTGGAGACTCCCGCTCTACCACTGAGCTACGGCCCTATATATCCAATCTAATAAGCCTGATTCTGTACTATGTGGAATTTATCTAAGCTGACATATAGTCAGCATCTGCACTACTCTATACAAGATAGGTAAGCTTGCACCAGCTATGGTTTACCACTCGAACACCCATCAGGTGAACTGAGAAGAAGTATCTTGCAAGCAAGAACCTTCACGTTGCATCTTTCCCCTGCCGAAACAAGGTAGTTTTCGTTTCTGTGGCCCTTTCATTTTATGATTCAGCATCCATAAGATGCTAGCTTTTTTATGGTGTCAGGACTTTCCTCTCCACATTACTGCAGAGTACCACATAGATTGGACAAAGATGACTTTTAAGGAATTAGAGAAAAAATGCAACAGAAAAATGCGGCTTTTGCCGCATTTCTTTTATTCTGATATATTTTCATTAGTTTCAGGTTTCATCAAAGGAAACATAACCACGTCTCTTAAATTGTCTTGTTCTGTTAAAATTGCCAATATTCTCTCTAACCCCATACCAAATCATGATTGTGGAGGCATTCCATATTCCATAGCCATTACAAATCCATCATCACTAGCTGTAGCTTCTTCATCTCACTTTTCTGCTGCTTCCGCTTGTTTATCAAAATTTTCTTGTTGTAAAAGCGGATCAACTAACTCAGAATATGCTTTACAAATTTCCCAACCATTTACCAACAATTGAAATTGTTCTACAATTCAGACATCTTTATCTGAAATTCTAGCAAGAGGCTGCATAATTACTGGATAATTATAAATAAATGCTGGTCCAATAATTTTTGGTCTCAATACTTTTTTATATAAATAATCTATCAAAGTAGTTGTTCCCATAATATCCATTTTTTCAAATTGAATACCTTTTGCCTTAATATCATTTCTAAGCTTATCAGCATCGTTCATCCCATATTGAGTAATATCAATACCAGAAGCTTCCATAATACCTTTGGTATAATCTATTCTTTCCCAAGGAGTAGTAAAATTAACTTCTCTTTCAATACCCTCTTTATCTTTTACTCTTAACATTTTTGGTAATCCTAATTTTTCAAAAAAGTAATCAAACATTTTTTCAGTAAATCTCATATTATCTTCGTAATTCCAATAGACAGCATAATGCTCTACTTGAGTAAACTCTTGGAGATGAGAAGGATCAGATCCTTCATTTCTAAAATCTTGTCCTATTTCAAATACTTTTTCAAATCTTCCAACAGTTGCCTTCTTCAAAGATGTCTCAAAAGCTATTCTCAAATAGACATCCGTATCATAATCATTATGATGCGTTACAAATGGTTTTGCAGCAGCTCCACTAGCAGCATTATCCAATATTGGTGTTTGTATTTCTGTAAAACCTTCTTGATGATAAAAGTCTCTCAATACTTTATAAAATTTTGATTTAAATAAAAATCTTTGATATGATTCTGGATTCATTGTCATATCCAAATATCTTTTTCTATAAATATCTTCTTGATCTTGTAATCCATGAAATTTTTCTGGAAGAGGTCTTACAGCTTTTGCCAAAAAAGTAAATGAAGAAACAAATATTGTTAATTCACCTTTATGCGTTCTAAAAACTTCTCCTTCTACTCCAATAAAATCCCCAACATCTACCATTTTCTCCATAAATTTATAAGCACTCATACCCTCTTCGCTTCCATCTTGGAGAATATTCACTTTTTCATTTCCTTTTATAAGAAAACATGTTTCTCTATGAAACATCAATTGTATTTGCTGGGTACTATCAAGTAATTTTGCAAAAGCTAATTTTCCATGACTACGATACAACATTACTCTTCCAGCAGTTTTAACTTGCAACACAGGACTTGGAATAATATCATTAATATCACGCAATTCTTTTGATTCATATTCTTTTACAATATCAGAAACAAGATGTTTTTTATCAAAACTTTGTGCATAAGGAATTATTCCCATACTTTTCATTTTAGCAATTTTAGCAATACGAACATCACGTTCTGATTGTTGAATTTCTGTCATAGTGATTATAATCAATAAATAAAATCTGATATATTTAATTGTTATTAATAATTATCTTTTGTTGTAAACGTTGTTTGAAGAGTAAATTGATAATCATTCATCGATCACTTTATTTTTTTTTGCCATACTCACGCATACAATTTTGTTTTCAAAGAAAGAACAAAGTAAGGAGATATTTGAACAGATTGTTGTCACCAAGCTAAATCTGGATCTTTTGTTGGATATATCATTATATTTCGATCAGTAACAGTAATGCTATTATCAAACAAGTTAACCCATCACGAAGAGACGTCCTGAACATTTAACGGCAAACGATATCATGAATAAATATTTCCAATAGAAGTTCAACCACAAATAAATCATTGAGAATAATCACAAGTCCATGTATCTAAAGTTCAATCGTACACTCAAGAGCCATTAAACAAGTGGTTAGATCACGCATCAAAAGACCTAAGTTTGAGCATTTGTAACGCATATAACATTTCATTTTCACTTGTTCAAGAAATTCCATCAAATTCTCACGTTGCGATAAGAGCCCTTCTAATAAGAACTCTATATTGTTTATCTTTTGAAATAAGATATAACTCTTTAACTCATGTTGAATTCATAACAGATTCAGGTCATTTACCCAAATCAATATCATCTGAATCATGAACTACCGAAGGATCAAAATCAGCATTACTTTTTGTATCTAAAAATTGGATGGCATATTGTCAAAAAGATTGAAATGTTCACGTAGAACATCAATCAGAAAGAGATGGTTGGTAAACAACATACTCTGAAGGAACTTTATATCAAGTTAAAGAACTACAATAATAAAAATTATGATTTCCTGTAACAGAAGAAAAAAAATTACTATTCCCATAAGAGGTAAATAAATCACAATATCAGTTTAATCAAACATTCCAAGAAGGATTTGCCAAAGAATCGCAACCAACACGACTACGATTAAAATACTCCTCATAATCAATTTTGTAATCTCTAAGCAAAAGATTAACTTTTTCAAACATATAATAAGTAGTTTCCAATAGTTTTGACCTAGCTTGAAAAGAATATCTAAAAGAAACTATTCCAATATAAGAATTAATAACAATTGTCATTAATAAGAAAAATCAGGTAACAGAAAGAAGTATTTCCAATAAAGTAAATCATTGCTTTTTCATACAAAATTTTTATTTAATTAAATCCTTATTGAGCTGATTTCTTGTAGATGGCCCCATCCATCCCCAAGTTTGTGGTTTTTTTTCATATCATTTTAAAAGATTGTGAGAAAGTTGATATTGATAAACTGATTGCAACGTTTCAGGAGAATAAATACCGTTTATCTCTCAAGAATAATATCATAAATTTACTAAAAGTTTTTGAAGGATAAGAATATCATCATGTTTTTGTCATTTTTTAAACGGTTGAGTAAACCTGAAAGAAGATGGCATTTGAATTTCAGGCAAAGGTTGTTGTACAGACGAAGATGAAGAATCTGATACATTTTTTCTATATTCATTCAATAATTGTTGTTCTTTTTGAGAAACAGCTGTTTTAAAAGTAGTTATCATATCTTTTTGCAATGTTGTAATAACAGGAAACCAAGTAGTAACAGTTTTTTGAAATCATGAAAGCTGATTGGTTCCTGTAAAAGAAGAAAAACTTTTTCCAAAAGATTGAATAGATGTAATCAAATGAGCTGCTTCTTGTGCAAAAGATGATGAAAATTGAATTTTTGAGCACAAAGGTCTTCACTGCGGTGCATACAAAGCAAGAAATTTTTCAACATCTTTTGTTAGTTGAGTATATTCTTTATTATCATATCGTTTACTTAACAAAAGATTTATTTTTTCATCAATTTGCATATCAAAGAGTCCCAATGCATAATTTTTTTGATACAAAAGTTCTGTTGATAATGTAGGCAAAATCCTATATCTTTTTATTTCTCTATTTATAATATTTTGAAGAGACATATCCAATCAAGAAAGAGATGTTTGTTTTAATAAATATAATTTAGAAAAGAAATTTGTTCAACTTCATGCCAATTGAGATTGATACTGTAAAAGACGAGAAACAAGCTCTTTATATGCCATATCAACTTGTCTAATAATTTGTATATTATTTCATACACTAGAAAGAATATCTTTATTTTTTTGTGCATAATCATAATAATCAGTAACAAAAGTATTGATTTTGTTTTGATAAGTAGAAGTAAATTGTGCAGCTAGGTTCTTTTGAGTTGTAGAAAGAGCAGTCAATGTAGAAAGAATGCGTTGTTTTTCTGAATCATAGGTAGTTCCTGAAGCAAAAAGAACAACTGATGTATCTTTATAAATACGTTGTTTTTGTTCTAAATCAAAAGCATCTCCATACAAAGTTGTATACGTATTTAAAAATCAAAGTTTTAAATTTTTCATTTGATTCTGCATATCTTGCAAAAACAAAGTATCATTGATAACTCAAAGACAAACTAATCACTGATAGTTTAAAGAAGTTAAGAATCAAACAACAGATGAATTAAATTTTTGATAAACAGCAGAATAAGCTTCATCAAAAGAAGATTCTATAACGGCCTTTTCTTGAGCAAGAGATGTTAACAAGGATCAAGAAGTTGAAGCAAAAGAAAATCAAAAAGAAAAAAAAGTAAACAATGAAATGAAGAAAATAAATCTTTTCATATCATAGAAATAAAAAATAAAAATATCAACAAAAATATAGCATTACTCTAAAGTATTTCAAGTTGATTTTGGAGTATAAAATAGTAATATCTTTCAAAATCATAAATTTTTAGCTATTAATTATACATTGTAATGACCCTAGTTCCAAGCGTTATTGAAAAGACAAAATGAGGAGAAAGAGCGTATGACATTTATTCAAGATTGTTAGAAGATAGAATTATTTTTGTAGGAGAACAAGTACACTCTGCAATGGTAAATACAATTATTGCTCAACTTCTTTACTTAGAAAAAAAAGATCCAGATAAAGACATCATCATGTATATTAATACTCCAGGAGGAGAAGTATATTCAGGTATGGCTATTTATGACACTATTCAATATCTCAAATGTGATGTATGTACTATTTGCGTAGGGCTTGCAGCATCAATGGGATCTGTATTACTAACATGCGGAACAAAAGGAAAAAGATACGCACTTCCTCATGGAAAAATCATGATTCATCAACCACTCATTTCTGGTGGTGGTATAACAGGACAAGCTACAGATATTCAAATAGAAGCAGAAGAAATGTTAAAAGTAAAAAGTATGTTAAATGGAATTATTGCCAAACACACAGGACAAAATCCAGAAAAGGTTGCCCAAGATATGGAAAGAAACAAATGGATGACTCCTGAAGATGCATTAGCATACGGATTAATTGACAAAATCATTGCTTAAAAACAATCTTAGTAAACACAAGACACCAAAGGATGATTTTTATAAAAAACTTTGTTTATTTTTTATTGCGAGACACCTTATTTTAAGATTTCAAAAATTCTTATGAACGATTATCTATTAACAATCTGACTAGAAATACATATTAAATTAAAATCCGAAAACAAACTTTTTTGCCAATGTAAAAACCAACAGGATTTTGAAAATACAAATCCAAACACCAATATTTGCCCAGTATGTACCTGACAACCTGGTGCCTTACCTACATTAAGCCAAGAAGCTTTATATAAGGGTTTACTTTTATGAAAAGCATTACATTGCACAATAAACAAAACATCAAGTTTTGATAGAAAATCTTATTTTTATCTAGATCTCCCTATGGGATATCAAATAACACAACTCTACCATCCAACTAATACAAATGGTAAAGTCCACTTCTATGTAGACAATTATAGACAAGAAAAAGTGGTACACATAATAGACGCTCATCTAGAATGTGATACTGCAAAAATGATTCATGAAAACAAAAAAGCACTATTAGATTTTAATCGTGCAGGGACTCCTTTAATAGAAGTCGTTACAGGTCCAGATTTTACAAGCACGGAAGAAGTTATAGAATTTCTCAAAGAACTCCAAAGAATAGTAAGATTCAATAATATTTCTGATGCAGATATGGAAAAATGACAAATAAGAGCAGATGTAAATATATCAATTAGAAAAATTGACCAAGAACAATTATGAACAAGAGTAGAAATGAAAAATATAAATTCATTTTGAGCAATCAAAAGAGCTATAGAAAATGAATTTAACAGACAAAAAAATCTGTATGAAAACAATCAACCTTTTTCACAAGAAACGAGACGTCGAGATGATCAAAATAATTGTTCTCACCTTATGAGATCAAAAGAAGACGCACTAGATTATAGATATTTTCCAGAACCTGATTTACCTCCATTAATTCTTAGTGACGAACTAATAAAAAATATTAACGATACAAAATTAGAAATACCATATGATTTCATCAAACTAGCAATAGAAAAACATTGATTTAACAAAGAATTTATCAACGCACTCATTTCTGACAAAGAAACATTAGACTATTTCTTATCTATAGAAAACATAGATTCAAAAACCAAAGCAAAACGAATTTGTTGACCAATAGCAGCTTGGACCAAAGAAAATTACAAAACAATACAAGAGCTTCCCTTCTCCAAAGAAATGTTTATTGAATTTTTAATCAGTGCTCAAGAAGGGAAAATACAAGAAAATCAATTAAAAATTATTATGGAAGAAATGCTACTAACAGGAAAATCTCACAAAGAAATAATCAAAGAAAAATGATTTGATACACCTTGAATAGATGAAAATGAATTAGAGAAAATCATAAAATGAGTACTAGAAGAAAACCCAATTATTGTTGAACAATACAAATGAGGAAAAACAACTACTCTATGATTCTTTGTAGGACAAGTTATGAAAAAAACTTGAGGAAAAACAAATCCCAAAACAGTTGGTGAAATGATTCAAAAATTATTAGGATAACAAAAAAGCTGAGAACAATCTCAGCTT
>CAZUIS010000010.1:4233-19544 GCA_964620295.1 uncultured Candidatus Peribacteria bacterium | reverse complement strand
TCAAAAAGACAGGATAATCTGTTGTCTGGTTTGAGTTTCAAAACTTTGAGCGCGTATTCTGAAATCATTTTTGCCAAATCCCTTCTAACAAGTTTTCATTTTAGGTTTGCTTGATATGCTGTTGGCATTGTTGTAATTCCTATACTATATGCATATTTATACGCATCCAATAATTCTTCGTCATATAAAATATTGCTTATAAACCCTATTTTTGGGTCTTCTTTTGGTGTTGTTTTTTGTTGCTCTTCTAAATTTTCGATAATAGTTATCCATTGGATATCGGTTGGTTCTTTTGGTGGTATGTATGTTTCTCGTCCTCATCCTCATCATCATCCACTTGGAGTAGGCACTGGAGAACATTTATTACATACTGTTATTGTTTGTGATTCACTTAGGTTTGTTACATTATCTTTTGCGAGCACTTTGATATAAAGTTTTCCTATTGGAAAGCTATCGGTATTTATATATTGTTCATTATTTGTTGTTAGTTGATAATAGATTGTTGTTGAAAATCAGTTATCGGTTGCAATCAATAAAATATATTCTTTGAGTCCTGCTCATCAATCTGTTGATGGCGATCGAGAAATAATTGTTGGTCAACTAACAAAGCTATTGTTATTGTGACTTGTTATTGTTGGAATTGTTGGTGCTAATGTATCTACAAAAATATATAAAGGACTATGAGTTAATAATTCTAATCCCTTCCAAAAAGAGGGAAAAATCGTGTTTGTTTGATTTATCTTGTTTAGTGTTATTGTTGTTTGAACAGTATAAGGATTTGACTGTGATCAACTTGTGGGAGAAGAAACATCTCCTGTTATATTATATGTTCATGCAGCAGAAGAACTGATTGATATGTTTGGTGTGCTTGTGTTTGTGTAAAAAATATTCTCTTTTGAAAAAATATTTTCTCCGGTTATATTGATTGTTCAAGAAAAAGAATTGACGATGTTGAGATAGATATCTATGTCAATAGCTTTTGTAGTAATGATGCTTCATAAGCAAAGGATCCCTAGTATTCACAGAATTACTTTTTTTCCCATGGTTTCAAAAAAAGTAAATTATTTGTGATGCTTTTTTGTTGTGTGTGATGATGCTTTTTTTGTTTTTTTCTGCTTTTTTGTGATGAAAAAAATAGTTCCAGCTGCAATTATTAGTAATATTACTGCTATACTAATATATGTTCCTATGGTAAATAGGACAATGTTTGTTGTTTCGTAAAGAATTCCTTCTTTTTCTTGGATATCTGTTTCCAATCCTTCGGCTATATTTGCACTATGTTCTACGGTATAGGTGATAGTGAATGGGCCTTTGTAAAAAGGAAGATCATCTATAACATTGTTGATATTTGTTGTTTGCTTTGCAAACAATGTTCTTTTTTCTTCAAAGAATGTTTTTTTGTATCATAACCGATTTTTGATTTCTCCTTTGATAGTAACTCCTTGTTCAGCTGTTCCTTTGTTACTTAACATTGCTTGTATATAGAGTTTGTTTTCATCTTTATTGAAAAAACTTACAATTTTTGGGTTTCTTGAGAGACTTTTGGTTTCTGTTTCTACATCAACAAAAGATAAACCTATTGTTACTACCCCTTTTGCAAAAACGTCGATAAAATTAGCTCTACGAACCATGATAGTAAACATTTCTTTTTTATCTTTTTGGTTTGCTATAAAATAGGTTACACATCCATGAATTTCTCCTGCAGCTTCTTCTGGTAACTTTAATGTTCCTGTAAAAAATGCTTGTCCTCTGGCAGGTACAGTAACGATATTTTTTTCTAAGCTCATATATTGTCAAAAATTCTGGTTTTCTCATTCATTTTTACATGCTTTTTTTTGGTCGGCATCGTTGGTTATTGTTCCATCCACAAAGCTTATATTTACATCAGTATCTTCATATGCTCCGTTGATAAGTGTCATACAGATTTCTTTTTCTTCTTGTCCGCTTGTGGTAAGAGAAACTGTTTTTTCTAAACTTCCAGAACTAGTACAAAATCTAAGTGCGACATCTCCAATGCTTGCGGCATATGTACTACTTATAACAATTGTTCCCACGAAAAATAGTGATGCTAAAATTTTTTTCATCTTTTGTTTCTAAAAAATAAAATGTTATCAGAGGTAATATATAGAAAAATCTTCTTCAGATGCAACTAATTTTCGTAAAGTGTGTAAGTCAATGTTGCATGATAATCATCGATGCGAATATATGCAGGAATATCAAATTTTAATCGTGGTTTGTTCCCGTATTTTCCTTTGATAGAAAAATTGCTTGCGGTATCTCTTTTGATATACGTTATAGGTTCTCCAATTGATTGATAATTATTTAAATTACTGTTGATTTGTACACGAGGATTTGCCGTTCCAGAAAGTAAATTAATGCCTGTTCCTTTTATAGATATATTGTTTTTGCTTATGTTTTCATATTGTCCTGATAAATCTGAAATGGAGATGGTTGTATAATATCCGTTATTTGCTCATATAGGATCTTCTACCCAAAAATAATCTCAAAACTGTTGTTCTACAATTTGGAGATCGTTGGTTGCTTCTATGCTTGCATTAACCATTGCTGGTCATCCAATATTTACTGGATCCTTGCAAATCCAATCTACAGTTGCAATTGCTTCTCCAGTATTAAATCCGTCATCTCTAAACGTAAACGTAAATGTTCCATTTTCGGTAAATGTATAGGTGTTTGATCCTCCATTATTGGTGATGACTATATTTTCGGAGAACCCTGTTAATGTTGCAACAATATTTTCATTATGACAAACTCCTGAATCTACAGAATATATCACATATGCTGTTGGTGGTGTTGTATCTTTGAATTCTGCATAAAGATTGTATACTTGGCTTGAAGTTAGTGTTTTGTTGTAAATACGAACATCATCCATAAGTCCTTTATAGAAGGTGTTTGTTTGGTTTGCACTGCGTCTGGCAAGGGTAATGTTGTTGATCGGGTTGTATGTTCCTGCGTCGATAGAGGAGTTACTGATTCTTGGGGTTCCGTCGATGTATACGGTTGCTTTCTTTTTGCCAGCAATTTCTCCGTTATCATCAATAGTTAACGTGTAGAGATGTCGTTCGTTGTTGATAAGTGTTGGATAAAGTGTCCCATTCAGATTTAATATTGTTTGTTGTCCATTGATAAATGTTTTGAGTGTTTGATCACTATTATTGAGTAAAACGTTTATAGAATTTGTTGCAGTACTATCTCCATGGCTATAGAGATACATATTGTTTCCTGTGCTATTGGTTTTGAACCAAAAAGAGATAGTTAAGTCTGGACCATGATCAAAATCTACGATACTTACCTCATCATTGACTCCATCGAATTGGAATGCTTTTCCATCAACTCCTGTTTGATTCATAATCACACCTCAGAGCAAGATTCCATAATTGTTATTTAATGAGCTATCAAAGGTAGTGCTTCCTGATGGCTCTTCAAATTTTAGCCAAGACCAAGCTGCTGGTAACCACGTTGTTTGTGTTACCTGTGTGTTAGATATCTCACTTTCTCATGCTTCGTTTATTGCTTGAATTTTGTAATAATATCGTGTTTCTTTTGCTAGTCCTGTAAGGCTTTCTTTTGTGTCAGTGATGATTTTCCCATCATAACCTGGAAGTGTAGTGATAAAAGAAACTCCTGTTGAAACTCGTAATTTATACATTGTTGCTCCTGTTGTTGTTTCTCGATTAATTCTAAATCCATCATTGTCGATGTAGCTAGCTGGTTTCAAAATAGGTTTTCCAGGAAGTGTTAAAAATCCTGATTGTAAAGTATATTTTGTCCCATAACTATTGGTTGCAAATCCTTTGAAATAAATCCATGTTCCTGATGGAAGATTTGTTAGTGATGTAGAAAAACTTCCAAGATTGTCTCGGTTTCCTATTTCACTTACTTTTGTTCCCATTCCATCATTAAATCCATTTGTTGTGCTTCGGTAAAATCATCTTTCAGTGATAGCTGCACTTCCTGTAGAGGTAATGATTGCTGTAGCCAAAGCGCTATTGCTCGTAATGTTTGTTGCGAAGTTCCCTGTGATTATTGGTACTACTTGGGTATTTAATGTTATAAATTTCCAATTAGTTGTTCCTATAAATCCAGTAAAACTATTTCCTGCTATATCTCTGAAAGCTCCACTTTGAATTTCTACATAATATCCAGTAAAATTTTCAAAAATGTTTCCGTGAGCAATAGTTACTATGTTATTGTTTATTGTAACATTAGAGCTTCCTGCATCAATGGTTTCAAAAACACTATTGTCATGTAGCCTTTTGATAGTAATGTTGTATCCTGTATATTTTCTAATGTTTTCATTAAAGGAGATAATGAGATTGTTGTACATTCCTACGTTAGTTTCATTGTTATAAGGGCTAAGTGATGTAATTTCTGGACGATCGGTGTCTATAGCATATGTTACTGTCATCATTGGTCTTTCTCCAACTGTTGTGTATTCTTTTGAACGGATGCATAACCAATAATCATTACTATCTCCCATCATTATTCCATGATTCGTTTCTGGATTGTCTACCCAATTTTGTACCATAGAAATTCCATAGCTATTGAAATTAAACTCTTGTGTGATATTACTGGTAATTGTTCCTGTAAATGCAGGATTTGTTACCATATTGGTTGCTGCATAATCTATTCCGTTTACCATACCTATATTTCCATTATACCAAGATTCCTGTTCTCGTTTGCGCATCTTGTAATTTACTTCTCCAGCTGATGCTTTGGTATTTGATTTAGTTCCTTCAATCCATCCTGGATTGTTGATGATTGGTCTCAGGCTAAATGACATTCCTTCTGTCTGGTTGTTGATATAATATCTGGTTAGCCTAAGTTTTGCTGAGGTGATTTTTGCACCAGTTGGTACACTGGAAGGATCAAATCTAAACAATATTTTCGATCAAAAATCAGAGGTACAAAGATATTGCATTGCACCGAAGTTGTATTCTTGACAGACTCCGTCACCACAACCATTTGCTACATCCGTATCGGCATCAATCATGGTATCAGCATTTGGATAGAGAGGTAATCCTACATATGAATCGAGAAAATCAATTCTAATACCTGTAATGGCACTATTGATAATTTCGTTTTCTTGGGAATTGGTAAACGCTCAATCTCAAAATCTGATTTCAATATTGTTGATATCATTGCTATTTGCGTGATTTATCGCTGTTCATGATAATCCTACAATCAGTGTTTGTGTTCCGCTAAGGTAGTAATTTGGAGTAAGTCCTGTTGGTAATCCAGACATAGTGATGCTTCCGTTGGTTGGTGCATTGCTATTGAAGCTATCTCAACTTAGTTGAAAACTAATTGTATTTTGAATTCCACCATTGTTGAGAATTTCATCTTCATTAAATATGAGATTTGTTCATGTGAGAGATCATTTTTTGATCCAATCTACATTGGAAATAATTTCGTAGGTAAGTCCAGTTGTACTTTGAACTTTATAAATAAATTGTCCATTTCCTGTAAATGTATAGTTTGCTGATCAATTATTGTTCGTAATAAAATAATTATTTCAATATCCTGTGAGTGTGGCGATTACGTTTCCAAAAGTTTGGGTGTTTGGGGTATAGATAAAATTCCACAAAGGATTTACGATTAATCCATTGGTATAGGTTGTGGTTCCTGTTCTTCCATAAATGTTGGTATAATTTAGAGTTACATTATAGGTTCCTCATGGTATGCTAGGATTGATAATGTTTGCTTTTCGTATTCCATTTTGATAATTTATAGTAGTATATGTATTTCCATTTAAAATCATATCTATATTCATGTATGGATCTGGAGCAGCTCAATCAAGAACTGGTGTTGATGAATATATTGTTTTTGGAACAAAATTTGGTTTTTTGATATAAAGATTTTGGATATCCTCAATTGTTAATGCTTTGTTGTATACACGAACTTCATCAATTGATCCAGAAAAATAGTTGGTAGCAGTTCCTGCATATTTACCCACAGTTCGATGTTGAGGAGCTGTTGTATCCAATGTTACACTGTTGGTGCTTGTTCCACCTTGAATTCCATTGACATAAATTCTTCTGTTTGTTGCAGAAGCAAATACTCCTACTACATGATATCGTTGTCCTACTTGAGCAGAAATAGTTCCATTGGCTGTTCTTGCAGTTGTATTTCTTGCTGTTATTTGAAATCTTGCATTATTAAGATTTATTCCAAAATATCTATTTCCTGCTGTACTTCTTCCTTTGAAAACGATTCCTTGTGTTCCATTTACTCTATCTGGTTTTACCCAGGCAGATATAGTAAAAGGATAGGTAGTGACTATCGGTTGAACTATATTTATATATTGATTTGTTCAATTAAAACTCATGGTAGGAAGTCATCATCGTGTTGTTGTTTGAACGTTGTTTATACTGTTTGTTGTATAATTGTTTGGTGAAAGATCATAAAATGTGGTTCCGTTGTATGATCCATCAAGGTGGAGTTGGACCCCTGTTGTTTCTTGGGTAACCGTAGTATCTAGATAAATAGTATCTTGAATATAAGCAAGAGATCCGTTTCCGCTGAACATAGCGTAAACTGTTTTTTCTCCATCAGCGCCAGTGAGGGTTCGAGGATAAGTGGCATTGTAGGCAACTCGACTGGCGCTGTCTCTAGCGGCTGGAGTATTCCCAAATTTCATATGTGTTGCTCATATGATGCTGGTGTTTAATGTTACATTAAATCCTGTAGTTGTTGCAGCATCGTTGTTGATTACGAATGTTCCTGTCCAAATTCCTAATGAAAATATGGTAAAATGATTTGTTTGAAATGTAGCAAAAAGACCATTATCTTCAGATTGTGGTTGAATAGTATCTAAATAATTCCATGTGTTTCCATCTTGAGAATATTGAACAATAAGATTTTCTCCAGATATAGTACTAGGAACTTGTATTTTAATTGTTGCATTGATATTGTTTCCTTCGTCATTTTTGAGAAAAATTGGTTCGTTGGCTCCTGCTTTAAATGTTTCAATGATTTGAATTCCATTTATTTCTTTTTCTGCTTCTTTATCAAAAAATAGTATGTCTCCTGTAAAATTGTTTCCATTTTGAGTTTTTATTATTGTATTTTCTGGAAATAAAATTTCACCCATAAGACTTCAACTATCCTTGTTGATAATTGTGTCAATTAGTATGGCACCATCAGTTTCTTCTAAGGTAAATCATTTATTCCCTCTCATTATTTGTTTTCCATTTTTTACTTCTTCTTGATATCCCAGTCCTGCTAACAATGTTTTAAAATATTCTTTTGATTTTTTA
This sequence comes from uncultured Candidatus Peribacteria bacterium, assembly GCA_964620295.1. Classification (GTDB taxonomy): domain Bacteria; phylum Patescibacteriota; class Gracilibacteria; order Absconditabacterales; family Absconditicoccaceae; genus UBA5124. Next base: position 12,267 of record CAZUIS010000010.1, on the reverse strand, counting down.
TTTTCATTTATTCATGTGTATGTTTTGTTTGCTCACGTAACATTTTCTATTGTTATTTCTTCCTTTTCTTTTTCTCAATTATTGTTTATAAAATCTTTTCGTAAAGAGTTGATTCTTTTTCTTGTTGATGGTCAAAGATATCCATGGATGTTTCTATTGTTTTGTTGCCCTTGTAAAAGATTTTCTTGGATTTGAAATTGATAGATGGCTTCTATGGTTTTTTCATCATAAGAATTGTTGATTTCTCCTTTGTATGTGCCATATCGTATTAAAAATTCTTGCAATTTCCCTATTGTTTCGTGTGTTTCATTTTTTTTGTATGCTTTAGAAAAATATAATTCTGAATTTTTCTCTTTTTCGTTTGTGATTTCTTTTGTTTCGTATTCATTTATTGTTTTGTTTATTGGTCCTGGTTCTGTAGGGATTTGGTTATCATCTTCTTGTTTTTGAATGGTTTGGGTTTCAAGAAAAATATTTATTTCATCATCTTTTGTTTTTTCGTCTTGCAAAATATTTTCATCATCGTTTTTTGCTGGATCATTATTTAATGAATCTTGATTCTTTTGTATATTTTCTATTTCTTCATTTTTTGTTTCTGTAGGAATGCCTTTTGAAGTAAATGGGCTATATTTTCTTTGGAAATATTCGTTAATTTTGTTCATTTCATAGTCTCCTAGAAGAGTATCGTAAATCAAAATTTCTGCGATATATCCTCATAATGCTTCTAGTTCTGCTATGTTTCCTAGTGTTAATTCTTGTGTTGGTACTACTGTTGTGTTTTTTGAGGAAATATTTTGATTGTTTAAGAAGACTTGAGTTCCAGAAGTATTTGATTGGATGCTTACTACTTTAAAGATGTTTCCTTCCCAATAGGTTGGTATATTTATCAATCAACTTGCAAAAAAACCAAAATTATTTTGTTGGAATCCTATATGCCAATTTGTATTACTTCCTAGAGCAGAAGCAAAATTTAGAGGAGTGTATTCTTTGTTAAATATCATAAAAAGTGTATATTCGTCAGAGAGTTTTATATTTGTTTTCATTCCGTCGTCGACATTATCAAAATAGATTGCAGAGAGATTATTCACTGCTCATGAAATCAATTTTGGTTTCTTTTCTTCTTCAATGGAAAATGCTTTGCTAGCGAATCAGCGTCTATCTTTTCGTGTATCTACTAATATTCACGATGTGCTTATGCTTTCTTCTTTGCTGGCATCTAGTCGTGTTTGTAGTCATTTAATATCTGAAGGAATATTGATTGTTGGTAATATGATTTCTCCTGATATTTGTCCGATTTGATTCCCTGTTTCAGTGTATGAAATTTCTGTTGTACCTGATAATATTTGCTCTTCTCAAGTAAGAATTTCTGTTGTACCTGATAATATTTGCTCTTCTCAGGTAAGAATTTCTGTTGTACCTGATAATATTTGCTCTTCTCAGGTAAGAATTTCTGTGATTCCTGATAATGTTTGTTCTTCTCAGGTTAATAGTGGAATGATTTCAGTTCATTCTTGATTTCCAGAAAAGACTTCTTCTGTTCCGGTAGAAAATAAATTTATATCACCTGTTCATTCTGGTAATATTTTATTTATTTCGTTTTCAATATTTGTCTCGATGTACATATTTTCTATTTCTATTGATTCTTGGCTTATAATTATTTCGCCAGTTTCTTGTGCATACATGGAAGTTGCCATATGGAACATGTATACTCAGATAATAACGAGACAAATATGCATATAACTTAGGAGTATATGTCTATGCTTGTTTGCTAGATGCCCACTGTGATGGACAATCTTTTTTGTGTAATGAATGATGTGTTCTCTTGTTTTTTTCATTTTTTCTTTAGATAAAGTGCGTAATTTACTCACAATATAAGTATACTTAGCTTTTTTTTTGGGGCAATTTCTGGTATATATAGAATCAAAAACGACTTGCTTGTTCTCTAATTTGTGGATAATTGGTTGACAATATAAAAAAAAGACGCTTATGCGTCTTTTTTTACAAAATAGTCTATTTAAAATTTTCGTGTTTTTTTTGCGTATTTAAAATATTTTATAGCATATTTTTCAAATTCTCTATAAAATTTTTCAACTTGTTCTACTGATTGTTCGCTTAATTGTATATGATTTCTTTCTGTAAACGTGGTGTTGATTGTTTCATTTCCTTTTTTTAATCATATTGAGATTCTACTTATTGCTTCTCATGTTGCTTTTCCTATTTCTTTCTCTGGCAATGTTCCTACTGTTTTTTCAAGAAGTTTTTCTATATTTACTTTTATGTATGGATCTTCTTCTATATAATCAATACATATATTCATTGTTTCTTTATCCAAAGGAAAATCTTTTTGTATGGTTTCTCTGGCAATCGTTAAATAGTCTCTAGTAGCGTCTTTTTCTACAAATTTTTCTACAAAATTTGATTCTTCTGGCATTTTTTTTGGATCTTTTTTTAGGAACTCAGGAAGCCATTTTTTCTCTTTTTGAGAATCAATTTTATCTTTGTTAATTAAATATTCTTTACGATCACGTCGCCATTCACGGTAAATGGCAAAAAAATTATCAACTTCCATAGTTACCCTTGGTGTTGGTATAATATAATCTGTGCTTTTTAAAGAGTCTGGAAACATTAAATTTATTGCCAAAATTTCTCAAATAACTTGTTCTTCTCCTTGTAGTGTCCCTATGGTAGCATCCATAAATGCTCTTACATTTTGTCGAATATATTCATCTTCTTGTAGCATTTGTAACGCCCAATTGAAAAAATTTTGATCATCTGATTGGACATATTTTTGGATCCCTGTTTTAATATTTTGGATATTTTGTTCTTGTGTCTTTCTATTTTCATTTTTTTCTTGTATTTTATCCTGTCCTTTTGGCATGGAAGCTCCTAAAATAATCATAATAGCAGGAGCATATTTTATGGTGGTAAGTGTATTAGTTATCCATCTTCTTTCTGAAAAATCTATTTTTTCCATAGCTTCTTGTTTATAAATAAATGTGTCTGTATTTTATGTATTTTTTCTTTTATTTCAACACATTATTTTTAAATGTCAATTATAAAAAAACACCCCTTAGAGCGGGGTGTTTGGTGTAATATTTGTTATAATTGTTAGTTTTCGATGATGGTATATGTTAAAACTGCATGGTAAGAACCAACTGATTGGTATGCAGGGATAGTTACTTGTAAATATGGGAATGCGGCATATCTACCTAATTTTCCAGCATTTGTAGCAGTATCTCTTTTGATAAATGTTACTGCAGCATTTAATGGTGTATAATTAAGAAGAGTATTGCTTACTACCACATTTGTGTTGTCTGTTCCATTGATTTTTGTTGTTGCTGCTGAGCTTACTTTTGTAGAGATATTTGCAGCTGGGATAGTTCCATTTGCTCCAGAAAGATCTGTTACTTGCAGAGTTGTATAGTATCCAGCGTCAGCTCCTTTCATATCATCTACTCGGAAATAATCAGCTCCTGTAAATTGTTTTTCTACATTTGTGTCTGTAGATCCAACAGGGAATGATCCGAAATCGAATGCTCCTGTTGTTCCGATGGTAACGTTACCACCAAGAATTGTTAAGTAAACATCTGTGCTTACTTGAGCTTTTGTTGTTGCAGACAATGCTACAAGAGTTAGGAAAGCTCCAACTAATAGTGTTTTTGTTGATTTAAACATTTTTGTTTTTGAATAAGAAATAAAAATCTTCTGTTTAAGTATAGCGAGAATTTTTTATTTTGCAAATTTTTGAAAAGATTTTTGATTTTTTAAAATGTAGGACTATTTTTGTTGTTACTTTTTGCTTCCGGGTCAAAAAGTAACCAAAAACCCCTCGTGAGCGTTTACATTTTCTTAACGGTAGAAAACACAAACAAATGCGACTCCATGTATTTTCTTTACCTAAAAATGTAAACGCTCACTTAAAGAAAATGGGTAGTTTGTCTAGTTAATATATTATTGAAGTTTATCCTTTTTTTGATACATATATATTGATTTATGTTTAACTGTTTTTTCTTTTAAAAAAAAGATATTTATCAGTGGGGGATCTAGTGGAATTGGGGAGTATCTGGCGAACAATTTGCTTGCAAATTGTGAAGTTTACACCGCGTCTAGATCCCCCTCAAAGAATCCTGAAATTACCTATTTCCCTTGTGATTTACGTGATGATCAACAGGTTATTGCTCTTGCACACAAACTTTTTCCCTTTGATATAGATATTTTTGTTTTAAATGCTGGAGTAGGGTATTTTGGTAATTATGTTTCTCTTTCTTTGGAACAAGAGAAAGAAATGATTCAGGTTAATTTATGGGCAAATATGTTGTTAGTTAAGTATCTTTTACCTAAAGTGTCTGAAAAAACTCAGTTTGTTTTTTTGTGAAGTGTTGCAGGAAAAACGTTGTTTTCTGGCGGTGTAGGATATCAAACTTCTAAATTCTGACTTAGATGATTTGTTGGTTCTCTTAGAAAGGAATTGGGTAATCGTTTCTTTTTACTCAATCCTAAAATTGTTGAAACCAATTTTCATAAAAATAATCAGATTTCTTTTGCTGATTATAAAAAAACAGCTCTTCAGGATATTTTAAAAGCTGTTCTTTGTGTTATTTCTGGCAAGCAAACGCAGTGGGAAATTGATTTTTAGTGAACTTGTTTTTTCTTTTTCAAAAAATAACGAATTATTATGTAGAGAGCTGCTGCAATAAGAATTCCGTATATTGCATAGGTAAATATGTGATTGTATTCTTTTACTTTTTCTCGGTGTTGTCCCAAAACATATCCAGCTATAAAGAGGATTGCATTCCATAAAAAGGCTCCTAATGTTGTGTAAAGAATAAAATATTTGAGATCCATCTTTGCTAATCCTGCAGGTAAGGAAATTAATTGACGAATTGCAGGTAATAAACGCCCAATAAAAGTTGAAGTTTTTCCATGGTCACGAAAATATTGTTCTGCTTTTTCTATTGATTCTTGGTTGATTAACAACATGTGTGCTCGACGAGTATTTGCTAATTTATAAACAACTTTTCTTCCAAGCCAAAGTGCCAAGTAGTAATTTATAATTGCTCAAAATAATGCGCCAATCGTTGATGCAAGTAGAACTCCACCGCTGTTTAATAATCATTGAGCAGCTTTCCATCCAGCAGGAGGAACGATAATTTCTGAAGGGAAGGGGATAAAAGAACTTTCTATAGTCATCAAAAGTCCAACACTAAAATAATTTATATGGGACATGTATCGGTCAATTACAGGGCTTATGATTTCATTGAACATTCTTTTTTTGTAAGATAGATAAAAGTTATTTTTTCTTTTCTAAATATTCTTTGATTACGTCTGAAAGGGCTTCGGAAAGAATGTTTATTTGTTCGTAATCTTTTGATCATCAATCTTGTTCTTGGTTTTCTTGATCTTCTTTTTGGGCAAGATAACGATCTCTAAGTTTGATAATTTTTTTTACTTGTTTCTTTGGCGATGATACTTGTTCAAATTCATATGTTATTTCATGATCCAGTATGATTTTGATATCTCATTTTAAAAATATTTTGTCTCGAAAGGTGTTTTGTTGGTGAGAAATTGTCTCAATAGAATCCCATCAAAAAAATTCTGTTTTGTACTTCCAAATGCCATCCCGAGCAAAAAAGGTTATTCATTGTTTTGATAAAATAATACAATCAACTCCTTTGTTAAAAGCATCAATACCGAATTTTATCAGTACAAAAATTCCCATTATTCAAAAAATCCATGGAAGAAAATTCCATTGGATATATCTGTTGAGTAAATAGTATATTCCATAAAAAATAGCCAATATCAAAATTGTTCTCAGAGTTTCTTTGAGAATAATACTTCCACTGTGAAAAATGATGTCTTCGACATCTTCTTCGTTGATATATTGGGTAATAAAGTTTTTGAATATCATCGAAAGCTTGTAATAAAACTATTTTTGCATAGTTTCAATCTTTTTTTGCTTTTCTAGGAATTTTTCCATTCTTCCTTTTGCTATCTTTTTGATAACTTGATTTTTATTGTATGCTGGGTGGCATTTGTAGCAAGATTCCACTTTGATGGGTCCTGCAACAGATGTATTTATAGTAAATGTTGCTCCACAGATGCAGTTTACTTCAACATCTTTGAAGTATTTTGGATGAATTCCTTCTTTCATTTTCGTATAATATAATGTATAAATAGGTGTGCGTAGAAATGTGTTTTATCACAAATTGGAAACTACGGCTTGTATAATAAGAAGTGTATTAACGAGTGAATGTACAATGTACTGGTTTGTAATCAAATATTTCTTCTTTAGAGAACCAGTGATTGATTTCTTTTTCTGCTTCTTCAGCGTTTCATGATGCATGAACTAAATTTGGTACCCCAATGTTTGCTGTGTCAGCATAACCAAATGACATATGAGCATAATCTCCTCTAATAGTACCAGGAGCAGCTGTTTTTGGTTCTGTTGAACCGACTAATTTACGAACAAATTCTATTGCAGCAACTCATTCAAGAACTATTGCAATAACTGGGTTTTTGGTCATAAGCTCTATTGTTACGTCAAATGGTTTTTGTCCACGGCGAGAAATCATCTGACCAATTGTTTCATAATGGTGATACAAAAATTCTTTATCTGGTTTGAGCATTTTGATTGCTGCAATATGAAGTCCAGCTCTTTCAAAGCGAGAAATTATTTCTCCTGAAATAGAACGTCCAATAGTGTCTGGTTTTAGAACAACCAACGTTTTTTCTACTTTGCTCATAACATCTTGTTTATTGATAAATCGTTTACTATAGATATGAAATTGCTGGGAAAATTCAAGCAAAAAATTAATAGACACAAATATTCTGAATAGAGAAAATGATATTATTGGTTTTGTCTATACGAACAGTTATTCATTCTTGATTATCTTTTCTAGGATAATAATATTCAAAATAGGTGTCTGTTTCTTCTATAATAGGAGAAGAATAGTCAGATTTTATATTAATATTATTTTTTTCAAAGAATATATTCAGATTTGGTATTTCTGTTTGGATTTTGCTATCGTCTTGGGTTCCGATATGGTCGATTGTTATACTATTGTTGATAAAATTAATTGTTGCTTTGTATATCTGATTCTCGTAAGTAAATGTTTTTGATGCGTTTCCAGATATGTTGTTGGCGAGAAGAAATTGTTGAGATGTTTCGCAAAAGTTTGGCGAGGTGGCAGAGGTGGCAGTTGCTTCGTCTGTCGCGATTCCGCTTCTCGCCATAACATTTTCTTTTGTTGTGTTTTCATTTTCAATTGCACTCATTTTCATCATGGCATATTCCATTATTGGTTCTTCATCTGTTAATTCTTTATTTGTTGGCAACGATTTCGTTTCAGGCACCAAATTTGATTCTGGCATTGCAAGCATCATAACATTATCAGCACGATTTGCAGCACCGCCACCAAATCCTTCTGTCGGTACTTCATCCGACATAGATATTGTTCTTGCTGTTGGTTGTTCTTGTAAAGATTCTTCCGAAAATGTTTTATTACTTATCATTGGTTCTTTATATACAATTTGTGTTGTTGGTTGTTGAAAATCTTCTATGTAATGAAAAAGAGTAAACATCAATAGTCCGGCAGTAACTGTAGAAACTCCAACCATCCAAAATTTTAATGAGTGAAGCATTTCGTTTCGGTTCCATTTTTTTTCTTCGTATAAAATTTTTTGTTCGTTGATTGCTCCAATAATTTGTGCTTTAAGAGAATCTTTAAACTCTTTTGTAAATGGAGTTTGTGGTTTGTTTGCGATAAGTTCTTGTATCAATTTTTCTAATTCAGATTTGATGTTTTTGAGATCTGGATCAATGCTTAGGAGATCAATAATGATTTCATCAACAAAGGCATGTGAAGTCATTTTTACATATAAGTGAATAAATAGTTATTTTATACTGATGAAGAGAATGAATAGCCCCATGTATCCAAATTTTTGGACAACGGTTTGTACTGTTCTATGGAATGTTACTTTGCAGGTATTTGCTGTTTTTCCTGTAATATGAGCTATTTCATCATAGGACATTTC
>CAZUIS010000010.1:0-4133 GCA_964620295.1 uncultured Candidatus Peribacteria bacterium | reverse complement strand
TTCTTTTGAGGATTAAATGTTTTTATTTTATCGAATGCTTTGAGAAATGTATCAGAAGTTAGGTCTTCCGAGTCTTGTTTATTTCCAACTTTGAAAAAAATAAAGTCAAAAATTTTTTTAACGTATTTTTCATAAAGTTGTACAAAATTTTCTGTCTTTCCTTGCTGGATAAACTTTACCAGATCATTGTCTGAAATCGGCATATTTTACGCGTAAATGGTATAAACGATATCTTTATACACATATCATACGAAAATTGAAGTGAAAGGTTACAGGGATTTTTTTGTTTCTTTTGCTTCGCTGACGAGTTTGATGAGTTGTTCGATGGCTTTTTGAGTGAAAACGTCTTCGTTTCTGAGAAAAATTTTGGTGATATATTTTGCTTGGGCATCAAAAAGATGAGGAAGCATAGGATATTGATCGAAAATGCGGTAACAATTACAGGAAAGAATCGGAAATTTCTTTTTGTAGCTGTTTATGTAAAATCGCATATTATTGGGGAATTTATAGCAGATATGGATTGATTTTAGTGTTTCTTTGGCTCCGTATTTGAGTAATAAATTTCTTGCTTTTTCAACGAGAAACCGATGCTCTGGTGAGAGTTGAGAAATAAGGTCATTGATAGAGGAGTAATGTGAGATTATTGTCATGACTTGATTATATTGGTCTGATGTGTTTTTTCAATTAAAAAAACCCTGAATGAATCATCAAGGTTTTTTGTTTGTTTCAGATTTTAATCTTTAGCTTAGAGTTTTTGCGAAATAATTCTTTCGCAAATAGTAATTTTTCCTTATCGTCTTTTATATAGACGAATATCCCTTTCTCATTGTCCACATAATAGAGAAAAATATCTTCTTCTATTTGAATTTTCCCTTTTTCGCTTGGTTTGTGGATTTTTAAGGTGATTTTTTTGTATTCAAGTTCTAATTTTACTGCTAAATTTGTTGATAAAAACTCAAATACATGATCACCGATTAAATTTGCGCAGAGTAGTTCCATATATCTCTCCTCCTTTTATTTTGATGGATTATTTGTTTTAGATGTTATAGATATTCTCTGATAAATATCAATTACAATGCCCAATTAAAAATATATCCAGCAATAATAATTGAAAGAGCGACAATACCGAAAAATGTTAGAAGCAATCTCATTTTCATTACTTTTTTGAGAATAAGGAATTCTGGGAGTGATAATCCTACGACAGCCATCATAAAGGCTAAACCTGTTCCCAGAGGAATTCATTTTGCGATGAGTGCTTGCACAATAGGGATTACACTTGTTGCATTTGCATACATAGGCACCCCAAAAATTACAGCTAAAGGTACGGCGAATGGATTTGATTTTGTAATATGTTCTTCGAAAAATCCTGTAGGTACAAAGCCATGAATTGCTCAACCAACGGCTACTCAAAGCAACACATAAGGAAGTATTTTAATAGTTATATTTCCTGCTTCTTGGAAAGTATCTTTTAGTCTTTGATTGAATGAAATTTTTTGAGTAGGTATATTGGTTTCTATATTAGCTCTTTTAGTTTGAATGAAATCAGCGAGATATTTTTCCAATCAAAGTTTCCCGAGTATCCATCCTCCTATAATTCCCAAAAGCATTCCTGTTCCCATATAGATTGCCGTAATTTTGAATCCAAAGATTCCCAAAAACATCGCTATAGCTACCTCGTTTACGAGAGGAGAAGTAATAAGAAAAGAAAAAGTAACACCTAATGGTATCCCGGCTTTGAGAAATCCTACAAATAAAGGAATAGAAGAGCAAGTACAAAATGGAGTGATTGCTCCGAATAACGATGCGAAAAAGTATTCTAATCAGAATAATTTATTTTTGTTGAGAAAATTTCTAATCTTTTCTATAGGAAGATAAGAATTTAGTAGTGTCATTACATTGGTAATGATGATCAATAGCAATAGTATTTTTATTCCATCATATATGAAAAAATTTAATGCCTGTGCTCGATGAGATCAGGGATTTAAAAGTATTATATCAAAAAGTATTCGATCAGTAAGTGATTGGAGTCGAGCGAACATTGTTATTTTTGGTTAGTTAAAAATGATAAGATTTCGTTTTCATCTGGTAATCTTCAAGTCATAACAACTTTTTCATTTATCACAAGTCCTGGTAATGCCATAATGTCGTATGTGATAATATCTTCCATGTTTTGAATTTTGATAATTTCTGCAGAGATCTTGTTTTTTTCAACAACATTTCTTACACTCTGTTCCAATAATTTGCACTTTGGGCAGCCTGTTCCAAGAATTTTGATTATCATGATATTATAATTAATTAGTTAAAATCTGACTTATTCATTTTTGTATTTTTTGTATTTCTTTTTTGTTGAGCTTGTAATAAATATTTTTTCCTTCTCTTCTTGTGTTTACTAGTCCTATATTTTTGAGAAGATTGAGATGATGAGAAATAAGATTTTGTTTGAGTTGTAGTGCTTCGATAATCTTACATACGCAAAGTTCTCATCATTTGAGTAAACAAATTATTTGTAATCTATTTGGTTGGGCAATAATACTTAAAGAATCTGATAATTCTTGTAGATTGATTTTTTGATGACATTGCATTGTTTTTGATAACGAAATAAATTATCATATCAACGAATATTGATATGTTTTGTAAATACAAGAGTTTTTGTTAAAAAAACCTCCTCATTATTTTAATGAAGAGGTTCTTGGTTTAATCCAAACATTTTGGTTGTTGATAGGTTTCGCAGTACATCATAGTACAAGCTGCGTTTGCTTCGTTTTCTATTTTACTACAATTGTTGCAACCATCGAAAAATGATTTACAGGTTTCTGGGATGAGTGTTTTTCGGCTCTCTGAATTGTATGTTGTAGGCTCTTGTTTTGGTTGTGTATAATCCACACTGTCATCACAGGTTCCGTCTGATTCACAGTCATTTATTTTATCTTGATTTGTATCTCGACTTGGATCCATAGTGTCTAAACATTTTGGTTCTTTGTAGGTTTGACAAAACATTTTTGTACAAGCAGCTTCTGTGGTATTTTCTATTCTGTTGCAGGTATTACATCCATCAGAAAATGATTTGCAGGTTCCTGGAATCATTGTTTTTCGACTATCTTGGTTATAAGATGGTGTTGTTGAAATTTGGCTGCATCATGTCAAAAGAAATGCTAGAGATAATAAAGAAATGAAAAGGGATTTTTTCATAGGTTTGAGATAAAAAAATAAAAATTCTTCTATCATACGATAATGTGGTAAAAAAGTTACATTATTTCTTTCTTCTTTGAATTATCCACCATCCATATCCACATAATAACAATCACCAATTAGTAAAAAATATAATTGGATTTCCTCGAGAAATTCCGTCAACAAGTGGTGGAAAAATTGGTCGAAGGAATGGTGTTCCAAAAAAAGCTAAACTATGCGTTGGAATATCTATGAGAATATGGAGACCTCGTCCTAACATAGGCAGGGGAATTTTCTTTTTCCAGAAATAGGCGATACCTAGAGCAACTCAAAAGGTAAAAAAGCTGTGAGTAATATTGTAGAGAGTATGTACATATTGAGGAATTTGACTTGCGTCATGATTTCCTCGATCGGGTCTTGTTGCTAAACCAACAACGGTTGCTGCAGTAAAAACCCCAAAAGAAAGTGCATCAGGAAGTATTCCTCGTCCTATCGATTTAAGAAAATCTTTTTTGCTTTTCATGCCGAATACAAGTCCACTTCGGAGACCGTGAGAGATTATGTCCATTTACAAACGTGTTGAATGATAAATGTTGAGCTTTAAACTTATATAGTATTGAAAGAAGTTATCAAGGTTAATACTTGTTATCCAAAAAATCTTAAAATATTTGACATTTGTAATTAATTATTTATAATAAGATATGTTTATCTTCTAAAAATATTATTATGTCGTTAAATTCTCTTGAATATCAGTCAAATCAAAATCTTTTTGTGGAAAAGACTGTTGATGCTCCTTTTCAAATTAAAAAAAATCCTGAAGGAATTCCTTTGATAAATGGAAATAATGTTTTTTCTCTTAGTAACTGAGAACAAGTAGAACTTACAGGAAATGATAAAATATGTCAACATTGAAAAAAAATTTTAATTATAACTGAAAATGGTGTTTATTTTAAAGATGAAACCAA
>CAZUIS010000009.1:0-19698 GCA_964620295.1 uncultured Candidatus Peribacteria bacterium | reverse complement strand
GATCTAAATCTATTTTTTTTACTTTATCCATAATAATATTTTTTATTGTTATAAACACATAATAAATTTAATACAACAAAAGTCAATAAAAAAAATAAAAACATTATTTTTACATCCCTCTTACACAAAATCTGTATACTACCGACGCAATAATATATTATGCTTTTTATTATCTAATAAACACAAAGTCATGAAAAAAACATTACTTGCATCGTTAATTGTTGCTGGATGATTAGCAACAGTTTCAACATTTGCTTATCAAGGAACTCCTGGAGTTCAAAATCCAAATCCTACAGACCCTGTAAGACATGAATCTATGCAAAAAGCATTGGAAACAAACAACTACACAGAGTGGAAAAAACTTATGACAGGGAAAGGAATTCTCAATAAAATTACAACCGAAGAACAATTCAAATCATTTATCACTATGAGAGATGCTTATGCAAAAGGAGACATGACAACCTACAACAAACTAAAAGCAGAACTTGGACTTGGACAAAAAGACTGATCAGGACAAAAACAATGATTGGGAAAAGGACAAAGAAATGGAACAGGAAGAAACAATAAATAACAAAAAAGAGGCTAAATGGCCTCTTTTTTTTATAATAAAAATTTCAATTAATTCTTTATCCACTCTTTCAATCTCCATCAAATTCCACCACTAATCACCGCGATACAAATTCCCAAAGTCCAGAGAATTGGCATTGCATAGACAGGGTCAACGGCAAGTCTTTTGAGAATAATTCCCACAAATGCTCGCACTACAACCAAAGCATAAGCAATATCATATTTTCTCCATAAACTCATTAATGCCAACAAAGCAGCAACAACTATTACAACAATTGTCCAAAAAATATCAGTCATTCACCACATATTCCATCAAAGAGTAACAAGCAAGGTTGTAATATTAGCTATTGTTGCTACAGAGATTCGTCACAAATAGACAGAGAAAGAAATTTGGAAAAACAATTTATCTTTCCAATTTCAAAGTTTTTTTCCTATATCAACTTTTCTTGTCAACACTATCAAAACCACCAAAAAGAAAAGCATAACAATTACAGAAAGCAACACTTGTTGATAATGCCATGCAAAAATCCAACCAATATTAGCCATACATGATAAAAGAAACCAGATTCCAATTTTTTTTGTAATCCCAAGACTATTTTTTTTATAAAGATCAACCAATTGCCAAATCACAAATCCAAATACCAACAAATAAATTAATCCCCAGATAGAAAACGTTAATCCTATCGGCACAAAAAGGTTTGGATACAAGTCAGACAACGCTCATGTCGACATTCATCAAATAGGCAATGCATTCGCTAAATAATTTACCGCAACCACAGCAATAAATGCCAAAACATTAAAAATTCATAACACTGATAACCAAATGTTCCTTGTCGGTTTTTTTACCACAGAAACAGAAACTGTTTTTTTTGCTACCACCTTTTTTGGAGCCACTTTTTTGGATGCAACTTTTTTTGGAGTAGGTTTCATCGAGAAAAAGAAAAAATAAAACATAAATTTCTTGATATAATCTACATTCTACAAACCAAAAATCAATAGCATTGTATATGACTTGCTTTTTACACTATTTTCGCTAAGTATACAAAGAAAAAATACTGATTTTAATTCCTATCTCGATCTATGAAAAAGATTTTTTTGGGTATAACAGCACTATCTCTTATATTACTAACGGGATGTATAAAAATAACAACTCCTTTGGAAGAAATACAAGCTCCCGAAAAAGAGATATCAACTGAAGCAGTAGAAAAAATAGTTAATATGGCAAATAAATACGAAGTAATAGCATTTACTATAAGTTCTCTAAAAGCAGGAAATATAGAAAATTTATCAAAAGTTATCAGCAAAGATGGAGTAAGTTTTTCTCCTTATAGCTATGTAGACACAGGAAGACAAATAACACTCAAAAAAGAAGAAGTAAAAGAAGTTTTCGATGGAGAAACAGAATACGTACGAGGTTCAGAAGATGGAACGGGAGATCCCATTTTGTTAACATTCAAATCATATATTAAAAAATATGTATATGATATAGATTTTGAAACATTAGCAGAAAAGCACTATGACAACATAGTACAAAGAGGAAATACAATAAATAATATTGAAGATATTTATTCATGAGCTTCAACAATAGAGTATTTTGTTCCAGGAATAAACCCAGAATATGAATGAATAGATCGAAGAAGTCTGACGTTGGTTATTCAAAAAGAAGATAATGAATGGAAACTAAGAGCAATCGTCCACAATCAATGGACAATATAAGCAACCCAACTATTCAAGATGCAAGAAAAAAATAAGAGCAAGACTGCAAAAGCTACGCCACAGCTTCTGTGGTTTTTTTCTTTTTAGGATCTTTGTCTATAAATGTTTTGATAAAACCATAAATAAGTTTTGAAACATCTTCAACTTGAGAAATAAGATCATCACACGTTGATTGATCAACTTCTTGAATATCCTTTGCTACCAAAAGTAAAGTACGAACCTCTGCAGATTTAGATTTAGCAAGATAAAGAAACTCTTTAAACTCACCTTGAGACCATCTTTCAAAACCAGCAGCAATAGCAGAAGGAACACTAAGTGCTGCTTTTATAATTTCGTATTTCAAGGTAATATCTTCATTATTACCAAGCGTCGTAATAGTAGTGACTGCCAAAGCTTGTGCTTTTTGCCAAGCAAGAATATCGGTAAAATCTTTGATAAGCATGAGAAAAATAATTAATGATAAAAGAACATCTTGCATCTTGAATAGAAAAGTTACTCAGACTCCACAAAAAAAGTCCTATTTCTATATTGCAAAGACTCTGCCAAACACGGAATATCAACGTTTTCTTTTGCTTCCATATCAGCTATCGTCCTAGCAAGTTTTATTATTCTATGAATTACTCTTGGCGAAAGAGTAAGTTTATATGAAGCTTCTTTGAGAAAATCCGTACAAGCAGGATCTAAAGGAACAAATTGAGACAAATGTTGTGATTTCATGTGTGCATTAGCGGTCAACGGCAATCACGAAAAACGTTGTTGCTGACGATTCCATGCCGCCAAAACCTTTTCTCTAAGCGAAGCTGAAGAGAGTTCTAAATCTGATGTCAACAAGGTATCAACAGGCGTTCTTGGAATTTCCAAAATCATATCTATTCTGTCCAAAAGTGGACCAGAAATCTTACTTTGATATCTTTTTATATCTGCAAACGAACAAATACATGGTTTATCTTTGTCTTTATAATATCAACATTTACAAGGATTCATGGAAGCAACAAACATAAAATTTGCTGGATATTGAATACTTCCTGACACTCTAGAAATATTGATAACACTGTCTTCCAATGGCTGTCTCAACACTTCCAAAACCTCTCTAGGAAATTCAGTCAATTCATCAAAAAACAATATTCCTTTGTGGGCTAAACTGACTTCTCCGGGCGTCAACGCCGCACCTCATCACACAATAGAAATCTTCGACGCGGTATGATGAATTTGTCTATACGGTCTTTGCAAAATCAAGGGCTGATCTTTGTGCAATTTTCACACCACAGAATAAATCTGACTTACTTCCAATATTTCTTCAAACGATAAGGGTGGTAATATTCATTGGATTGCTTTACTCAACAAGGTCTTTCAACTTCCTGGAGCTCCAATCAACAATAAATTATGAAATCCTGCTGCCGCAATAGCCAATGCTCTCTTGGCAAAAAGGAGTCCTTTGATATGCTGGAAATCAACTGTTCCAGAAACTCAATAATCAAGATCAGGAAGTTGCTTTGGTTGATTTATCGTCTCAATCTCCTTGCCATACAAAAAAAATTCCAGAATTTGTTGGAAATGATTGAGAGGATATAAAGTAATCCCCGGAATATACTCCAACTCATACACATTTTCAGCGGGAATAAAAAATGTCGTATACCCGTGTTTCACAGCATCTATTACACAAGGCAAAAGTCCCGTAACTGGTTTTAGACATCCATCAAGCCCAAGCTCGCCAAAAAACAAAGATTCCCCGAAAAATCTGGGGACAAAAACATGATCCTCGAATATCAGGAATAACAGTGCCACTGCCATCGGCAGGTCAAAACTTGTCCCCACCTTTTTAATATCCGAAGGCGCCAAATTCAAAATAAATTTTTTATTGGGAATCGTAATACCGACATTTCTAAAGGTAGCTCTAATCCTTTCTTTGGATTCTTTGATAGCCGCATCAGGCAATCAAATGATTTCAATAGAAGGAATAGAATTATTTGCATCAGCTTCAACAACAATTTCATACCCTTGAAGCCCCAGATGCGTATACGTTCTGATTTTTTGAATCATCAGAAAAAGTATAATAAAGTAAAGTTTATAGTTAATAATTAAGTGCAAAACTAGTTATCTCTTTGTCCCTCTGGATCCTGGCCAAAATGTTGAGCATCGTCGAAAAAGATGAAGAGGATATCTAAAAAAATCAAACAATAAAACAATAAGCAAAAGAAACTGGGGAGGTAAACCTCCCCAACTCGACTACCGAGGAAGTAATTCCAAAAAATTATAATAACTATTGGAATTATTTTTCATCGCACAATAGAAATCCCAAAGATCCATATATTTCACATTTTGATCAAAAGATCCTCGATCAGGATCCAAAGAATCGGTAAAATAAATTTTAGAACCAACAACTCCTACCTTCCAATAGATACTATACACTGTTACATAATGCGTATAATTACCTGACATAGCAATAGTTACAAAAGGAGTTTTATTAAGATACATCAAAAGCATCATCTGCTTAAAAACCCCCAAACAATCTGTTGTGCTTTTCTGTAAACTAATTGTCCTTGCTTTCACAACATTTTTATCAGTATTATTTGCATAGTCCCTAAGCGAGGTAACAAGTTTTGATCCAACACATCCATCCTTAACAACATATACTTGATCGGATGTAACAGAATAATTTCGACCAGATATTTTTGCAATATTGCCTGTACAAATAACATAAGATGTCCAAGAACAACTAGAACCATCAGGTTGTTTGACATGACGATATCCCCACTTATAATTATCATAACACCGAAATGCATAGGTAGGGATGGAAAAAACAGAGACAGCTGCAGTGAGAGTGTTGTACATAGCATCACCACTTTTCTGGACAACATCCTCATCAGATCCATAAAACACATTCAACTGGTTTTCCTCAAAAAACTCATCATCAGGTGGTACAAATTCCCCAAGAGATTGAGGCAATTCAGATTCTACAATATTCTGGTCACCAACAACGATTTGCTCTCCTTCTTGACATCCTTTCAAAAACGAAGAACCAATAGTTATTAAAATCACAAACAAAATTTTTGTTTTCATAACATTACAGTTTAAGTAAACAATTTAATTTTTATTTATTGCTCTTTCATGAAAGCACGAGAATTGTACAAATCTCAAAAAAGAAAAAAACTGACAAAAGTAGGACAAATTTTTTGCCAGATATAAACTTATTTTTTCTTAGATACTTTTTATCACTTTCTTTTTTCTAAAAAAAATTTTAAACAAGAGATCAAAGTTTTATTCTTCAACAATAAATTGCTTTCCTATATATTTAATTCAATAAAATACTAACATTGATTCTATTCCCACATAAAGGAGCAATAAAAAGAAAATTAATTCACCAGCCAATCCTGATTTCAAAAGCAAAAATACGTTAACCAGAAAAGACATAATACTAGCTATAATCCAATATCGATAATCTTTATGTGAAAACAAATGTTGATATTTTCTAGGCAACAAGAACAGTCCAATGCTGGTAATAATATTCCATAAAACAGACCAAAAAACAACAGATTGAATATGTGAATCAAAATAAGAAAACAAACTTATATATACAGCAAAATGGACAACAAGAAACAAAAACAAATTTTGAAAAAAACTTGTATAATCCATTTTTTTGAGCAACAAAACATTTCCCACAAAAAAAGAAATAACAACCCAATAAAAGAAATGTTGTAGACCTCAAATATGAGACCAGTTAAGAATAAAAGAAACAAAAAGTGTTAGCACAACAAGTACATTTAGTACCTCCAGTAAGTATCTATACACCAAAGGCATTTCTAATACAAATGTCGACATTGTTGTGAGAAACGTGTTAGAAAAGAATGTTTGAGAAATTATTCTTTCTCCTGCCAAAATACGCCTAACAGAAATGCGTCAACGATGAATTGGCTTTCTTTGAACAAACCACCAAAGTCAGAGATATAAAGCCATTAAAAAAACACTAATAAGCGACAAGGAGGCTGGTAAAGAAGGAATCAAAGAAATAAGTAACAAACAAAATAAAAATAAACCACTCACAAACAACATGTAATAAAAAGATTTTTCTATAGGAACCCAATTCTTTATAACATAAGTAAAAAATCAAAGAAATCAAAATTGAAGAGAAAACAAAAGAAGAAACAAAGGAAGAAACAACGTCGTCGGAAAAACAAAAAAACCTACAATAAAAAAGAGGAAAAAAGATAAATAATATCAATATTGAAATATTTTCTTTCAGTCTTCATAAGAAAAGATTTGGGAAACCATTCGTAAAACACCATTACCAACCAAAATCCACAAAAAAGATAGAGGAAAATCAATATGTAAAAAAGAAAAAATACCAAGAAAAGCAAACAAAATAATAGATCGAGCAATATATAGACTATATTTATTTAACTCCAATTTTGAAAAAGAAACAGGACTTTTAGCCAATACATAAACCAAAAAACCAACAACAAAAAAAAGTAAAAGAAAAGAAAGAAACCAGAGTCAAAGAAGATGAAAATAGAGAACTGAAGATATCAAAAGCAATATTATCAGAAAAAAAAACATGATAGCGCATACTACTAAGATAAAGCAAAAGTATTTTTTAAAAGAGGAACTCCTACAAAATAAAGAACCATCATCAAAGCAAAGAAAACAATAACCAATAAGGGACTCTTAATACGTAATAATGAAAAAAAATAAGCAAGACATCATAAAAATCCAAAAGAAACTAAAGCATAATATATTGACACAGGTTCAGTCGTCGATGAAAAAGAAAAATAGACAAGAGCTAGTGAGAAAAAAACAAAAACAAACAATAAACCTATCTGAAGAAAATCAAATATTCTATATACATAGAGAAGAATATTATCAAAAACATGAAGAAAATCCTTTTTGAGGAAGAAAAGGTAAAGTAATGTTTCTCAAAAAGCAACATAATCTTTTCTTTTCACAGAGACACTTCATCAAAACATTTGCTGCTGCTGCACTTTTTCAAGAATAGAAACTTGTCTTTCCAAATCTACAGAAGTAACCTGTGTTCCATCAAAAAGAACCTGTGAAGAATCCTGCAGTGAAGCATAATAATCTTCTTCAATGCGATCAACAAGAGAAAAAAGATCTTGTAACATATCTCTTATCTTTTCATAGTTTGTTCACATTCTTAATTTTTTAAGTTCTTCAACCTTGTCTTTGATAGTTCTCAAATCTTTTGCAGAGATAAAGGCTCACTTTTGTGTCAATAAAATATTTACCTTTTCCAAAGATCGAGCTATTACTTTTTTAGCTTTTTCCAATCAATCATCTTCATAATATATTTTTCTTTCAGCATCTTTTTCTTTCTGAATTTGTTGATTTTGAACATTTTTTTGATCTTCTAAATCCTTTTTACAAAAATCAATTATCTTTTTTACCTGATCCAAAGGCTGTGGATCAGAAAACGTATTAATATCTTCAACAGAAAATCACATACGAAGAAACAAAAGACAAAAATCTTTAAGAGAAATTTCTTTTTTTCCTACAAGACGAACACGTTGATTTTCAAAGAGAACAACCGCATACAAAGGTCAAAATTTGTCTACAGAAGATAAAAAATCATCGAGAGAAAGCAAAACCAATCAAGATTTTTCAAGAAATTTTCTTGCAAACAATGGGGAATCAACCTCCAATAAAAATTGAATATGTTCGGATTTTTTACTATCTTCATTGTCTTGTTTTATAGCATTTACAACAAAAGTCATTACAAAAAAAGCAGGTATAAATTAGGCAATCACATAGCCATTTTGTTTTTATATTGAAAATTCAAAAAAAATCAATATATAAGGGCGCCAAAAATTTAGTTATTAACTAAATAATTATGAAAAAATTTTTCTTGTGATTACTCGTAGGATGACTTCTTGTATTTTGATATTTCTTTATAAAAGAAAATCCAGACAACATCTATGTTATCAAAACAAAAAATCGAATAAACAAGATAACAAACAAAAACCAAGAGCTTATGGGAATAGCAAATCCAGCTTCAATCTATTGTAGAGAAAACAATTGAACATTGGAAATAAAAGATGAATCTGAGTGACAAAAAGGAATATGCACATTCTCCGATGGATCATCTTGTGAAGAACGAGCTTTTTTTAGAGGGGAATGTTTTGCATGACAAAAAACGACAGAAAGTCCTACTCAAAAAGAATCTGCCCAAGAAGAGCCAACAATGTGTACAATGGAATATGCTCCTGTTTGTGCAAAAGTACAGGTTGAATGTATCAAAGCTCCTTGTAATCCCATAGAACAAACATTTGGAAACAAGTGTATGATGGAAGCAAACAAACGTGCCACGTTCTTTCATGAAGGAGAATGTAGTTCAGAAAAAAAAGATTGTCCAGAATATATGCCGCCAAGCCCTGATTTTTGTCAAAATGGTACTATTGAAGACCAATGAATAGACGAAAACGGATGTCAATTACCTCCAAAATGTATAACAAAAGAATAATTTTTATTCAATAACCTTCTTTGTATGGAAAAAATTATTGGAAATTCAGTACTTGACCAATATTTTGATGAACACACGATGTCACTTCATCTAAAAGAAAATAGTCGTATTGTTCAAAAAAAATGAGCCCCAGGAAATCGGCAACCAATAGTAAGTGAAAAAATTATAAGCAAACAAGAAATAACAAATCTTATAGATTCTATTTATCAAGAAATTACTATAAGAGATGATGGATTTTTAGAAATAGACAGAAAACTTTCAAAAGTAGCTCAAGTATGACCATACAGAATAGTTATTGTATATCCCCCACTTTCTGATGGACTAGAAATGACTGTTGTAAAACCAATTGTTAGATTAAGTATTGATGACTATAAACTAAGTGCAGAAACATTTGACCTTCTCAAAAACAAAGCAAAAGGAATCCTTGTTTCATGAGCACCAGGAAGCGGAAAAACAACCTTTGCTCAAGCGCTTATTGATGTATATCACAAAGAACACAAGATAATCAAAACTATTGAATCTCCTCGTGACTTACAACTTGCAGAAGATATCGTACAATATAGTTTCACCTATGGAACACATGACGAAGTAAGAGATATCCTTTTATTATCAAGACCTGATTATACAGTATATGATGAAGTAAGAAATAAATCTGATTTTGATTTATATAAAGATTTAAGATTAACAGGAATTGGGCTTGTTGGAGTTATTCACGCAACAAGACCTGTTGATAGTATCCAAAGATTTCTGGGAACAATTGAAATGGGAATTATCCCTCAAGTAATAGATACCGTTATTTACATAGAGAAGGGAGAAATTCAAGAGATTTATAATCTCGCGCTGACAGTTAAAGTTCCTGAAGGAATGATGTCAGAAGAGCTTGCACGCCCAGTAATCGTTATAACAAGTTTTCTGACAAAAAATGTTGAATATGAAATATATACTTTTGGAGAACAAATTGTGGTAATGCCTGTTGGAGAAAACCATGAAAACTGAGGAGCTACTCCACATCCAGCAAGATCAGCAAAACAAAACGCTGTTTCTGAATACGCAAAACAAGGAATAATCCAAAAACTCAATAAACATATCGATTGTGATTTCATTACAAGAGTAAAGGGAACCAGTATAGATCTCTATATTCCAGAATGATATAAATGACGTATCATAGGAAAATGAGGGGCAGCAATCAATGATTTAGAAAGAAATATAGGACTCAATATTAATGTTAAATCATTTGATGATCTTCCTATCTTAGACGAACAAGTAGACATCATGGAATCAAAAGGTCGTCTAAATATAGCATTTCCACAAGAATTTGCACAAAAAACGATGCAAATTTTAGTGGGAGATGAACTTATAAAACTAGACACTGATGCAAATGGAATTTCCTCAATAAAACATAAGCCACTTATTAAATCGATTCAAAAAAGATGATTTGTTATCATCGATGAAAATAAGTTATAAAATAAATTCAAAGAACCATAGAAAAATAGATTCAGAGTCTATTTAATTATTTAACTATTTAACTATAATAAGAATATGACCAATTTTCATTTCTGAAAAATAATTGCCGGAGTAAGTCCAACACTAGCAAAAGAAACTGTTCTCTCAAAAATAATCAATATGGTAGATGTATTTAAAATCAGCTTATGATGAGGTTTTGACGACAATAACAAAAAATACATAGATACACTTATGAAACTAGACAACAGCAAAACTATTATGCTAGAAACAAGAGGTAATGATACAAGAATAAAAAATGTTATGGATATTAAAGTAAAAGAAAAACAAAAAATTGAGATGGAATATTCAGAATATGCTCAAGAAAATGATCAAAAAATTTTCGTAGACGCAACATTTCTCTCTGCATTAAAACCAAATCAAGAAATTCTTTTCGAACAAAGTTGAGTAAAATTAAAAGCCAAAGAAATCAACGAAGATATTGTAACATGCGAAGTTATACAAGGAGGAGAAATAATTCAATACGATAGAGTCTTTTTTCCAAAATTTGAAGCAGATATCCCATTTTTGGGAGAGAGAGAAAAAAAAGATATTTTACGAGGATTAGAATATGGAACACACACCATTGCTGCTTCATTAACCAACTCAAAAGACAATATCTTTGAGCTTAAAGAATTTCTTGCAAGTCAAAACGCTGAAAAAATGAAAATATTTGCAAAAATTGAAACAGAAAAAGGACTAGACAATATCGACGAACTAATTGATGCAGCAGATGGAATCATATTAGTCAAAGAGAAATTATGATGATTGTTAGATGAAAAAACAGAACACACAATATTCAAAAAATGTAAACAAGAGGGAAAGCCTATTGTAATAACCTTTTCTCTTATACAAAAAAAGAATACCAAAGGAGCTTCAATAAACGAACAAGAAATCAAAAATTATTGCTGTCAACAAACAGACTGTTATATGTTAAATACACTACTAAAAGAAGAAGATACACTAAATATAATAACAGAAGTATCGGAGTTATTAGAAAAAAATGAACTCTGCATTCCTTATGAAAGCTTAGGAGAATTCTATAAAGAAGATGAAAACTTTTTAGTGAGAGATTATATTATCTACAACGCATACAGAATAACACAAGAAGTTGATGTAAAAGCTATTGTTTCTTATACAGAAAATGGATATACTTCAGCTAGACTTTCTTCTCTAAAGCCACAAGTTCCCTTGATTGCATTTACAAAAGTAGACGAAACATATAGGTATATAAATATGCTTTGGGGAGTAAGAGGATACAAAATTTCTCAATCATTTAATTACGAAAACCTAAAAAGAGTAGGAAAAGAAATGATTAGGATCATTTTCAAAGGAAATATCTCTCTTGACGACAAAATTATTATTGTACAAGCAAACGAAATAATCAAAGATGAAAAAACAGGAATGATTAACGGAGTAGAGTTATATAAATTCAAAAATATTTAATTCTGATTTTTTATTTTACTATACAACAATATGACTCTTCATACATATAATGGAGAAATCTTTGAAAGAAATAAGCGATGGTATGTGTTTTTCGCTTTGATGATAATAAGTATTGTCTGATTGTCTCTATGGAAACAAAACGTTGTTGGGGTTGTTGTATTGTTTATTATCCTATGAGCCTATTTTTATTATAACATTATTTCAAATCAACACATTGAAATAAAAATAGAAAAAGATTTTCTCCTAATACACCAAAAGAAATATGCTCGAAGCTCATTCAAGTGATACAATCTAGAAATAGAAAAAAAATCAGAAAAAGTAAAGAACTTAATATTAATAACAGAAAGATGACACGTAATATACACAATTGATGACAGCAAAGAAAACATAAAAAACTTTATTGTGGAGCTAAATAATCGTATCCCACTAACAGGAGAATATATGCAAACATCACTAGAAAAACTAGCAAGAATTTTAAAATTATAATTTCCAATGTCTTCGAGATTAGTAATAAAAGACGCCGCTCGACAATTAATTGGAAGAATTATCAGCGCGCTTTTTGGTTTTATTACAATAAAAATAATGACTCCTTATCTTGGTCCACTAAGATATGGAGATTATTCTACAATTTTAAAATATTTTGCGATTTGGACAGCTTTGGCTGACTTAGGACTCTATGTTCTAGCAGTTAAAAGACTAGGAGAAATCAAAGAAAAAACCAACGACCCAGAACACAAAGAACTCAAAGAAGAATATGGAAAATTCGTAGGAACAAGGGTAATTATCATGTCTGTTATTTATGTAATAGCAATTGTTGTAGCTTATTTTTTACCAGCGTATACAAGCAATCCATATATTATACGAGGACTTCCACTAGGGATGATTTTTTCTGCAAGCTTTATGTTTGCAGGAATCCAACAACTCCCCTTACAAATTTTCTGGAAAATGGAATGGCTCAGTTTATCATTAATCACAGCTAGATTATCACAATTATTAATTCTGATTCCTTCGGTCTATTTCTTTTTTAAACACGTAGATTTTTCTACCCCAACCAAACTTTCTATCGTCGCATTTTGTATGATTTTATTTTCTGTAGTAGCAAGCTGAATTGGTCAAAACATAGAAATTCATTACAGATCAAAAAAGCTTCTTCCTCTCAAAATAACATTTGATCGATCTTTTACCAAAAACATTATCAAAAGGAACCGAAAATATGGGGTCTCTTATTATCTTAGTAGTTTTCATAATTTTGTAGTTTTAATGTTTTTGGGGTGGTTTTTTCCTACTTCCAAAGGAATAGATTATGCAGGAATTTGGGCATTAGCCTTATCGTTGATAGAAATATTACTTATTATACCATCTTCATTAGGAAATAGTCTTTTGCACAAAATTTCTTGATATCAATTAGATACAAAACGCAAAAGTATGGGAAGCTTACTCAATATGATCATTTGGATAGGTGGTTGTGTTGCTATAAATTTTTGGATTTTTTCAAGCCAAATTATAGAATTTGTAGGAGGTAAAAAATTTATAGGAAGTTTCGAAACTATAAAACATCGATGATCAGATCAAATATTGCCATTTTTGGGGATTGTTCTTTTTATGAGCTTTATCAAACAGGTATATAATTATCTCTTCGTTACAGTAGATAAACAGAATGTTCTCTTGGGAATCAACGGAATCGGCGTAATCATATGAGTATCTCTATGAATCTTCGTGATTCCCAAACGAGGTCTCGCTGGTTGAGTACTCACTCAAGTAATCATCGAATGCTTATTTATGACCTGAGCAATGCTCGTTGCCCACAAAAACAAGATATCACCAATCAAAAATCTTTCACAAACCACAAAAATACGATGAATACTCCTCTTTTG
This sequence comes from uncultured Candidatus Peribacteria bacterium, assembly GCA_964620295.1. Classification (GTDB taxonomy): domain Bacteria; phylum Patescibacteriota; class Gracilibacteria; order Absconditabacterales; family Absconditicoccaceae; genus UBA5124. The sequence goes on along the minus strand of CAZUIS010000009.1, from coordinate 6,123 downwards.
AGGAATCCTTTGATTTTTGATAAAAACATATATCGCTCCAACAAATCGAACACGATTTTTGTGGGCAATAGGCATGAATTTCATTATCTTATGACTTTCTCGAACAACACTAAAAAAGGTCGCTCGCTGACTTGGCATCGAGGACCCTATTGCAGAAAACAAGGAAATTTATTAAGCAACTTCCATTTGTTTTTCATAAGAAGTTTTTTTAACAAGAACTGGTTTTTTATGAGTTTCTGAAGAAACCGACTTCTTTTTTTGATATTCAAGTTTAGCAGCTTCTATTCATTTTTTCAAAGCACGCAAAGTTATAGGAAATTTTTTACCTTCTTTTGTTTGAAAAACTACTTGCTCACCGAAAACATCGTCTCAAAGTCATATAATTTTTCATTTATAAATTTTTCATGATGTTGTTTTATAAAAAACAGGTTTATATCAATTAATTTCTATACCCATTCTTTTTAATTCATCTAATCTTGGCTGATCAAAATATTTACGAGAAGTTAGTGTTGTCTCTGAAACATCCTTTTTTACATCAACAAACACAGATAATCATATATGGAAATTTTTACCTTTCATAGAATCTGGCAATCTATCAAAGGGAATATCATATTCAACAGGATGTTGTCAAAAAGTACTACCAATACAAACTGTTAATGAATTTTCATGAACATCCGAAACAGATCACATATAGACTTTTTCTTCCATTTTTTTATTAGAAAGATCCACACTAGTATAAAAGTCTTGAAAATTTTGTTCATTTAAGCAACGATTAATAATTTTGTTATGAGAATGCGTTGGTACAGGAATATGTAATGTATCTAAAATTTCATTTCTATTATCTTCCAATATTTTTCATATTTTTTCAAATGATTTTAATGTTGTAGTAATATCTTCCTCTTTTGTACCAGCAGAAACAACAAGATCTCATTTTTTTCAAGGAATTCACCAAAAATCTAAATCGTCAGTAAAATCATCAAGTAAAACTTTTTTAATATTAGATACATATACTCATTCTGAATATTCTTGATGAGGTTTGTGATTAGGATGTTTTTTTATTTTTCTCCAATTATTTTTGATTGATAAATCATCATTATTTGGCAATATCTGTTTAATTTTATCTAAACTATTAACTTTTCCCATAATAACAATATAAAAAATAAAATCTATACACAAGTATAAATTAAAAACTAAATTTTTGCAAATTTTCGTCAACAAAAATCGATTTGAAAAAAACAATCCAAACCATAAAAGAGATTTCAGAATATTTGTTTTATAAAAAACCATATGTATCTGATTATTTTTATTTTAGGAACTATTTTTGGATCGCTTTGATCGGTTCTCCTAACAAGACTTGAAGATAAAGTAGATCGACCTACCATCAAAGGAATTCTTTTTGGATTTTCCAAATGTCCTCACTGTCACCAAAGACTCAAAGCCAAAAACTTAATTCCTTTGATAAGTTTTTTCCTCCAATCAGGAAAATGTGAATACTGTAAAAAACCAATTTCTCGGCAATATCCTATTTTGGAGATAGCTTGCGGGGTAGTTTTTCTCTTCTCTTACTATCTCGTCTTTGATATGGGAAGTTTTCTCATTCCACAAGGATTACACCGAATATCGTTCGTTTTTCGAGGAATAACCAATCGAGGACTCCTATTACTTATAGTTCAAGATATCAAAAAACAAGAACTACATATGCCCATACGAACTATTACAACAATCCGAATTCTTATTTGGCAGTTTCTAGGATTAGGCGGAAAATATCAAGCAGCCGTCATTGCATCATTATTATTCGCGGGAATATGTGCTATAATATACTTTTGAGCGAAGATATATGTCAAAAAAAGATATAAAAGCAATGAAGAATGATTTTGACAAGGAGATATCTATTTATGATTTACATTATGAGCATTGATTCCTTTCGTTGAACAATTCAACGCACTAAACCCTTCATGGCAAAATCACCTTAAAATAATAGGAAGTACGATATTTATTGCCGCTATATTAGGACTGATATATGCAGGAATTGTTGCACTCGTTCAAAAACAAACAGCTATAATAATTGCCAATCACAAAAAAATAACTATCCCCTTTTTTCCAACACTTATTATAGCATTTGGAATTTTGCTCCTTTATGGAGATCGTATCATTTCATATTTTTTTCTCTAGATAATGACAACAAAACAAAAAATCAGATTTCTTTTTCGATGAAGTATAACACTAGCAAGTTATGGTACTGCTATCACCTTTCTTTTTCATAATCATGAACTATTGTTTTCATTGGGTACGGTGTTTATATTTTTTATAGCCTTTCATTTTTTTTATCTTGAACTCTATAAGTTTCAACGAAAATATATAGCAATAACTTTAATAATCGGTGTCGCAATAACAGGGATTATTATGAATCCTCAAACAATAGCTATGTGGATAGCAAATATAGGTTTTCACACAATGATAGGAATTCTCGCCTACACATTATACCGAAAAACAGAAGGAACAATAGGATTTGATGGGTTTAGTTATTTTTCATCAGGAGGGTATCTATTTACCATGGCTTTATCTTTGGTATATAGTACAATTATTGTCAATTTTTTCAGTAAATTTCCTATGAATTGCCAAGAATTGGACCAAAAATCAAATAGTATCATAACAACAGTAACCAAACCATTTAAACTTAGTCGACAAAAAACACAAGAAATCAGTGAATCTACCAAAACATTTTTTTCTTCAACATTTAAAGACATATCCCTTGGAGCAAAAAGTATAGAAATCTCGAGTCCAGATACGAGCAACAAACTGGTAAAAAAATTAACGACTCGAAAAGAAAACTTAATAACCAAGACGCTCCAAGAAAACGAAAAACTTAACAACACAATATGCGACATCACGTTAAAAACAATTAATGAAAAACTCCAATCACCAACAATTCAATATCCTGTTATTTTATTAATTCTTTTCTTAATTTATCCCTTTTTAAGAATCATTATACGATTAATTAGTATCATTTGATTGGCACTATTTGAAATAATATATATGCTAAAAGGATATCAAAAAAACAAACAAATAAAAGAAGTTGAAAGATTAGAATAAAAAATCACTTGAAAAAGAATTCAAGCTAGGTATACACTAAAATAAATTGGACACATTTTATATGTTTTTTTGAACAAATGAACAAAAAGCTTTTATGATTTCTTCTATGAGCATTTTCATTAATTTGAATTGGGGTTAATGCACAGGGTTTAGGAGATCTAATTGATAGTTTGGGAAGTGAGATTAGTTTTTGATATACAGCAAGTGAAAAAATAACAGTAAAAGAAATAACGAATGAGAAAATCATTATAGAATCACCTGTTATAAAAACACAAAGCAGTACAAATATCTCAAAATACACATTAATGTATAGTGAGTATTCTTTAACTGAGATTTTAGAAAGCACAAATTTATTAAATCAAACTAAAGAAAAATCTATAGAATTCACTGGTGCAACAACAACATTTACCATAGAATTAGGGACTGCTGATAATATTGATATAACAAAAAAATATTATCTTTTTGTTATCCCAAAAGATGGTAGTGGAAACCTTTGAGAGGTATCAAACGAAATATGGTTCAATATTTTAGAAAAAACATATGGAGATGCTGGAAGCAATGGGACAACAATGACAGCAACCCATAATGCAGCAGGAGCAGACATGTCATTGGCAAACATTACTCCTGAAATAAACGGTAATACAATAACATTGAAATGGATTGCAATAAACTGAAGTACTACTATAGACCTTGCTGTTATGACACCAGGATCTTCAACATTCAACAGAATAGCTACAGTAAACATGAATGACGAAAGATATAGCTATGTTGCAAATAGAAATGGAACCTATATTTTCCAATTCAGTCCAGATAATGGAGGGAAGTCTGTTAATCATAGCGTACAAATAAACTCAATAGTTACAAGCGATGGAGGAACAAATCAACCACAAACACCAGGAATTACAAAGGTTCCAAAGACAGGACCAAAAGAAAACATATTGGTAATTACTATTGCAGCCTTTTTATGATACCTCATATACAGAAAACTATATAGAAAAGCAAAATAAATTTTGTCAACCAAAAACAAGCAAAAATCGGTCCAAAAATTGACCGATTTTTTTTAATAAATATAATGATAAAGAATATTTAGCCCAAAGAAAACCATGAACAATAAAAAGAAAACATTGTTATTGATATTTTTAATTGGTCGATTAGGATTTATCTTTTTCGATGGCGTTTTTAATAAAGATAAAACAGCAGAAAATACCATTTATTTTAAAAATATGGGAGTAAATTATAAAGAGGTAAAACAACATAATGCCGCTCCTGAAGAAAAAGAAGAAATAAATGATAGTATATCAGAAAAGATACAAAAGCAAAAAAATTATGCCCAAGATATTAAAACACTACAATATATTTACGAACAAGAAAAATCACCAGAAGTACTAAAGGAAATTATCAAAAAATACGCTCAAAATTACAATTTTAATGAAGCTCGAAAAAATATCGAAATATTACAAAAAATTTGAGTAGGTATTGATAAGGATCTGTTTTTTTATATTTACCTTAACAGCAACAATATCAATGTAACCCAGAAAGAAAGCATAAAAAACATTCTACCAATTCTAGATGAAGCAGTACAAAATTGAGCAATTTGAAAAGATACTTATTTATTTTATGGATGATTGGTGGAAATTCGAAATAGAAATTATAATAAAGCGTTAGAACAATGGAAACAAGTTACCAAAGAAGAATATTTACCTATTATCATAAGCTTTCAAAAAGCAATCAAATCTTACAATCCATCAAAAGCAATTCCTTCATATTACCAAGATGGTTTAGTATCTTTAGCAGCATTAAAAAATGGATATTTTACTATCGCAAGAAAAATAGCATTAGATACTATTCTCCAAGACGAAAACTATATATTGCCCTATCAAGTATTATCATATGCACATTTTTTAACAAATAACCGAGATACAGCTATAGAATATTTTCTCAAATTAGCAAATTTTGACAAAAAAAACACAGAAACATATCAATTTTTAATTGGAGTTTCTTATTATCGAAAAAAGGATTTTACATCTTCGATACTATATTTATCACAAAACAAAAGTAAAAACAATAGGACAGATACTTTAAGATATCTTCTTATAAATTACCTAGAAATTGACGAATACGAAAAAGCAATAACATCATGGCAAAAATTACTAGGACAATCAGATATTAAAAATTCAGACTTCTTATTCTATTTTTATCATACTTTCTATAAATCATACTTTTCACAAAATTTTGATATCTACGAACAAAATCAACAACTTTCACATCTATTTATCCAAGAGTGCGAGAAAAAATTATGAATAGATAACGATGTCTGTATCTATTGAAGAATAGGAGCAGAAATAATAAATAACACTCTATCACCTTCAAATAAAGCAGAATTAATTACATTAAGCAAAACCTATAATCAAAGCTACTTATATCATATATTGTGAGATATGACAAAAAACGAAGAAGCAAAAGAGCGATATGCAAAAACTATTTGAGCATCAAAAGATGCTAAAGAAATTGAATTTGTCCAAAAAAAATTACTTACTTTTTAGTTTTATTATACATCTCATACCAATAATAAGCAAAAAAAGCTCTAATAAAACTACTCATATATGCACCCAAAATAACTAGCACAAAAAAAACAAAATACACAAGAAACTTCACCCACCAAAGATCAATAATCCCCCAAGAAATAGCTAAATACATTAATAAAATAGGAACACCAATAATGAGTACAATATTCAAAGAAAAATTAATAAGAAGCAGTGTTTGCATTTTCATATATTTATAGGTTTCTTTAAAAGATCACCAAACTTTTATAAAACTTTCTTTGATGGCATCTGACAAAGACATTTGTTGAAGGACAATAAAATATCTCGTATAAATTTTTAAAGTATTGATAGTCATCATCAAAAGAAACCAAAAAAGAAATAATCCCATAATCCAATAAGAGGTAACATGATCCAATAAAAAAACTTTATATGCCAAAAGAAGAAAAGAAACCGGAGAAAAAACCAAACAAATAAAACCATATTCAAA
>CAZUIS010000008.1:0-19965 GCA_964620295.1 uncultured Candidatus Peribacteria bacterium | reverse complement strand
ATTCTTTACTATATATAATAAAAATTGTAAATCTGAAATCGCTTTTTCTTTTGTACTTTCATCTTTATATTTTTTCCATGGCTCAGCTTTTGTTATAAATTCGTTCGCTGATTGTACAAGTTTGTATCGATCTTGAAGATATCATTGAAGATTCCCAGAATTCAAATATTTTTCTTCTATTTTAGCAACATCAAATCACGAAAAGAAATTTTCATCTATACATTTTCCTTCCGTAATTCCATACTTATTACACAAGCTCACTACTCTATTTACCAGATTTCCCCAAGCACCAATAAGCATACTATCATATAAATTTCCAAGTCTTTCTTCAGAGAAATCTCCATCAGATCAAATAGGTACATCATACATTAGCATAAACACTACTGCATCTCTATCATATTTTTGTACCATTTCAACCGGATCTACCACATTACCCAGAGATTTACTCATTTTTTGACCGTCAACCGTGAAATATCAAGTTACATATTCATGATTTGGTAAAGCCATTTCTGCACTTTGCAACATTGCAGGCCAAAAAATTGCATGAAATCTAACTATATCTTTTCCCAAAATATGTACTTTTTCTGTATCTTCAGACCAAAATCATTCTTTTTCAGAAACGGTAACATAATTAAACAAGGCATCATACCAAACATAGGTAACTTGACTTGGATCAAAAGGAAGTGGAATTCCAAAAGTATTCGTTTCTCTTGAAACAGAAAAATCTTCCAATCCCCCTTCTACAAAAGATTTTACTTCATTAAATCTATATCCCGGTTCTACAAATGTAGGAAAGCTTTTGTAAAAATCTTTTACTGCTTGTTCGTATTTTTTAAGCTTAAAAAATCGGTTTTTTTCCGTAAGAATATCAGGAGTTTTGAGATGATCTGGACAAATAAGATCTCCTTTTTCATTTTTCACTAAATCTGATTCTTTTTTAAAACTTTCACATCCAACACAATAATATCCTTTATATTCTCCTTCGTAAATATCTCACTTATCATAGGCTTTTTGTAAAACGTTTTGTACAAGTTCTTTATGATGAGACGCAGTTGTTCTAATAAAATCAGTATAGGTAATAGAAAGTGCTTGCCATACTTCTTCCCATTTTTGAGCCATATGATCAAGATATTCCATAACGGGTGTTCCTTCTAATTGCGCTTGTTGAAGAATTTTCTGACTATTTTCATCATTTCCCGTAGAAAATTTAACTTCATATCACAAAAGTCTTTTGTATCTTGCATATACATCCGCAATAAAACTACTATTTGCATGTCCTATGTGAGGATATCCATTCGGATAATAAATAGGTGTCGTCACTAGAAATTTTTTTGTCATCCACTATCATAAAAAAATAAAGTCTGATTCTTTGATACACTTTCAACCTACTTTTTCAAGTCAACATACTACATTTCACACTAAGATTGAAAACTCAAAACATATTTATATAATAAAAACGAAAAAAATAAGTTTTAGAGAAACTAAGTAATAAATTTATACATAATAAACAAATCTATGCTAGATATCTTAGCGATATCCTACAAAAATATATGACCGTTCAAGGGAAATCCTATTTCTCTTTTTTTTCATCAAGGAAAATATCTCATAAAAGCACCTATTGGAACTGGGAAAAGTTTTCTTTTTTTCGACGGACCAATGTATGGATTATACAAATATAACACAAGAAATATTCTAAACAACAGATCATCTGAAGGATTTATCAAAATCATATTTACATTTGAAAATGAAACCCGATTAATTATTAGACAAATAACCAAAGCAAAAGTCAAAGAATCTTGCACTTCATTACTCTATAAAATAGAAAATTTCCAACTTGAAAAAGAAGGAATCATCCAAAAAAATGAAGATATCGAAGATATTATCAAAAAATCTTGAGCAACAATAGAAAAAATTGAATTTAAAAACGAAACAGACCTACAACAGACGTTTCTCTCCTTTTTGCCTCCCAGAGAAGTTTTTGTAAATACAGTTTTTTTGATGCAAGATTCAGATAACATTTTCGAATTACTTCCCAGCGAAAGACTAACAGTTCTGAAAAACGTTTTTTGATTACTAGGGATTGATGAAGCAAAAGATATTATTGCGGAAAAGAAAAAAGAAATTATGTATAAATTAAAAACCTATTCTGATAATACTAAATACGACAATAAGATACAATTATTAATAAAAAACTTGATTAATAATCATAAAGAACTTGAAAATAAAAATATCAAAGAAATAGTTCATATTTTGAATGAAAAAAATAAACAAATATACGAACTAACTCTTATTCAAGAAAAAATAACCATACAAGATTTAGATATAAGTATTTTTTCATTAGACAAAAACTTGGAAATAGACACAATAATTCAAAAAGGAAAAGATGAACAAAAAAATATAATAACACAAATCGAGAATATGGAAATAACAATAAAATGACAAAAATCAAAAACAGACACCAAAAGACAAAATTTAATTTTTATTCAAAAAGAGAATGAAGAACTAGAAAAAAATATCAAAGAAATAGAAATGAAAAATTTCGATGAAATAAAAAAACAAACAGAGGATCTCTGAAAAAAATTAGAATTAATTGATAAAGGCCTCCCTTATCAAAAAATAATAAATTTTATAGAAGTATGTAAATGAAAAGAGGATTTAAAAGAATATATAAATAGTAATATCCAAAGTATAGAGCAAGTATATAGTCTTATAAAACAATTAATAGAAAAAGGGAAATCTCTCCAAGAAAACATAAAGAATAATCAATTATTAATAAAAAATAGAGAACTAGAACAAAAAGCCAATTATGAAAAAATTCTCGAAAAAACAAAAAATCTCAAAGAACAAGAAACAAACATCAAAAATCAATTGCAAGATATAGAACAGCACATTAAAAGCTTTGAAAACAATATAGAGCAACAAGCTACATTTTTATGTGAAAAAATAGGAACAAATTGTCCTTTCATAAAAATTATAAATAAAAAAACATTCGATCATCTAGAAGAACAAAAACAAACCTTTATTATAAAAAAACAAACATTAGAGCAAGAAGTTGTTAAAAAGCATAAAGAATGGGAAATAAACCAAAAAGAACAAGAGATTATTGAAAACACAAAATATGATGAAATAATAGATAATTTTAAAAACAATATTAATCAAAAAGAATGAACGATAGAAATTATTAAAACATTTTTTAATGAAATAGAACGAAAAAAACTTGAAGAAACTTATCTATGATATATAGAGATAAAAAAAGAAAAAACAAACAAAGAGCAACTTTTGAAAGAAGGAGAAACACTACAAAAAAAGAAAGAAGATTTCATTCAAAAAAGAGAAAAAAACAAAGAAATAGAAAAAATAATTCAAACAGAAATAAAAGAAAACGAACAAGAAATAACAACCCTCGAAAAAAACAAGACAGCTATAGAAACCAAAATTCAGAATTGATATTATGAAATTTTACTTACAGCTGAAAAAATTAACAATCAATGCATTTTATTACAACGTGATATAGAAAATACTATTAATGAATTTAAAACATTACAAAGAGAAGTCGAACTACTAAAAAAACAAGAAAAACAAATAAACAACTTATACACAATTTTTTCAAAAGAATTACTTCTTCTTGTATTGCAAGATCACTTACCAATTCTCAACGATATAATAAATACATATTTAGCACAAATCGTTGACTACCAAATAGCACTAAAACTTATAAAAACAACAAATGAAAAATTGGAGCTAGAAGCAAACATCATTGATCAACAAGGAGAAAGAGAAATAAAGAGTTTAAGTTGATGACAAAAAATAATCTTAAAATTAATATGGATGCTTTCTATTTCATCATATATGAGATCACCACTCCTCTTTTTAGATGAAACCATAAACAATTTAGATGCAGAAACAGTAAGTAAAGTCGCTGATCTCTTAGAAAATTTCATCAAACAAAAACAAATAAAATTTTATACTGTTACTCATAATCAACAAATTCAAGATATGCAAATACGAGATGAAATGCTAGAAATAACAAGATAAATTTCCTAGACTTGAAATTATAAACGTTTTTTATATCATACACCCCGCGTATCTTTAATTTAACAGCTATGATGAAAAAACACAAAAATCTAATTTTACTATTAATAATAACCTTCTTACGAAGTATATTTTTGTGAATGGCTAAATTTTTTCTCCGATTTGCTCTAAAAGAAGACAACAGAACTCTCGAAGAAATAGCTTGATATATAAGTTTATGATCAGCATTATCTTATTTAGTTTGATGAGCACTTACCTATACGTTTCGCAAAAAACCAATCGCAATTATTTCTTGAATAGTAGTTATTGGATGCTTAATATACGGGTATATGACGGATTATTTTCCATTAAAAAACTTTGCGTTTATTATAACTATTATGGGATTTTTTTATGGGTTACGGTTAACAATAAAAGGAATATTAACTACTGTAGAAATAATGCAGTCATGATGGAGCGAAACAAAAATAAATGCAACTATTAATATTGTTATATTTTTATGATTATTGGTAGGTGCATATTGGTGATTTGATATTTATGAACGCTTACAAGGAGTCGGAGTAATTGGATTAATATGAACCGTTATATTAGCAACAATACTAATCATATTTACAAATTACGACAATAACTTCAAAAAACACACCCTACGCAGTGCAATAACAAAAAATATTCCAAACATTCTTGGAGCAATAAAAAAATACTTTTTTTATCTAATTCCTATAGGAATTTTACGGGCAATATCTACAGCTGTAGGTCAAAAAATGCTAGAAATAGGAGTTGATATAATGAAAAAAGAACCAACAAAAGGAATCATTGTTATTATCGTATCAATGTGATGAGCAATATTGGGACACATTCTTTCAACTTGGGTAACCAAAAGAAAAAAAGTTGTTTCAATATTATTAACAATATTATTAGCAATCAGTACCGTATTCTTCCCAAATTTTTTAGCACAAAAAGACACATTTCTGTTTATGATGGGCTATAGTACTTACCTATGACTAATTTTTTGAGTTATTGTAAATCTAATTGAAGGAAGATTTTATCATACAATAGGAGAAGACAACAGAAAAGAGTTTTGATCTGCAGCATATTGAATCATTACGAGTATTATTATTTTTCTTATTATGATACTGGGAGATTATGCAACAAAACGTCGAGGAATCAATACAAGCTTTGTCGTCTATGGAATAACAGTTGCCACAATTATTCCTTTTATAAAAAGAATTAAATAATTTTATAAAAAAATGTCAATTCAAACTCACAAGAAAAATAGTGAGTTTTTTTGATTTTACAGATTTTGGAATATACTTAAGAAGACATTTTAGTTTATAGAAAACAATATGAAAAACATCGTATATAAATGAATTACACTATTAATGTTATTTATAGGGAATATTGCGTATATTCATGCACAATCAATAGACACAGAAACCATTGATAATTTTGATATAAGTAATGCTACAAACAGCATCAAAGATCTTAAAGGAAGTATTGATGATATTACCAAAGAACTTTTCGCTTTAGATGAAAAACAAAGAACAGAAGAAGGACTCTCTGAACAATATAAAGAAACAAGAAATGAAATTGTAAACGTAATCAATAGCATAAACACAACAACAGAAAAAGTAACAAAACTCTTACAACAAATAGCTGTTTACAAAAAAGAAATTATCACTGCTAGTGAAGAAATTAAAAATTCAAGACTAGGAAGTGAAAATGGGAAAGAAAAAATAAAAGAATTTCTAAATATTATTTACAAATTAGATAACAAACTCTACGATCAAGAAGGAAAAAACATAGATACAATAAAATTATTAATAAATTCTGATAATGTACCTCGTACACTTGCAAACGATTATGCGATTCAATCCATGATACTTCAACTCAATAATTTAATTAAAAATTTTGACGAAGAAGAACAATATCAACTAGAAAACATGCAAAAATTAAATACGCTAAAAAAACAAGCACAAACAAAATTAAAAGAATATGAAGTAGATTTAGAGAAACTTCAACAAAAAAAGAGTTATTTAATTCAATTTTTATGACTATATAAAAGTGATAAAGATCAAAGGAAATATACGATTTCACAATTATTTGAAAGTGGGAAAAGTGTTCACGAAAAAATTGAAGAAATGTTAAAAGATATCAGAAAAGGTATATATAAATGAGATTTAACTATAGAAAAAAAACTCCAAGAAATAGAAGAACAAGAACCAAGTCAACAAAGATATCCAATAGCATGGCCTATTTATCCAATTTATGATATTCAAACATATTTTGGAGATTTAGAATTTCAAAAAACAAATGGATTTCCTCATTTAGGAATACAAATCAAAGCAGAGCAAGGAACCCCTGTATATGCAGCTCGTGATGGGATTGTTTACCTGGTAGCCGACAACGAAGAAATAGGTATTAATCGAGCAATGATTATTCATACCGATGGATATGTAACAGTATACGAATATCTCAATAGAACAACGATCAGTATTGGTGATGTAGTTAAAAGAGGACAATTAATAGGTTATAGTTGATGAGAACCGGGAACCAGAGGTGCTGGATTTATTTCAAAATGACCTAATCTAACATTTATGGCATTCAAAAACGGGATTGCATTAGATCCTTTTGACCTATTAGATGCCAGTCAAGTTCAAGATAAATCAGTTTTACCTCAAGGATACCATATCAAATATCTTAGAGATAAATATGCAAGACCAATCGATATTACGACATTAAATATAATGAGTTGAGATACTGTAGACGAAAGAGCATACCAGTTCTTAAAATTATACGGAGTAGGTATTTATAAACATATTCAATTTTGGGAAGACGCAACAAAAAATACAAATATTGATAGAGATGTTGTTATTTGTATCGCATTCGCAGAATCTACTCTAGGAAAATATCTAAGTACATCAAACAACATCGGAAACGTAGGAAACGATGATAGTGGAAATAGAGTTCCTATGCAAAGTGCACTAGGTGGAGCAAGAGCAATCGCTTTGACACTAAATAATCAACATCTAGGACATTATCACACCATCAACCAACTTTCAAGATATGGAAATCCTGATGGAAAAATTTATGCATCATCTCCTATCAACTGGCAAACCAACGTTCTCAAGTGTCTCTCTCAAATCAAGGGATTTTATATTCCAGAAGACTACCCATTTAGAACTGGCCCAAATCCTAATTTAACAGAAGAACATCAAAAACTTGTTGATGTATTAAAAACACAAAGCTTTAAAAAATAATTTTCAAAAAACCTCCTTAAAAAACAAGAGAGGTTTTTTTTATTTACAAAAATATTGATTTTTATGAAAAATAATATATAACAACAAAAAATAAAAACAAACAATATGAGAACTCAAAAAATAAGCTGGGAAAAAAATCACAAGAAAATACCTTGTAGTACAGCCGGAATAATAGTAAACATTATCGTAATAACCGCATTAATAATAGCATTTTTAATAGGTGGATGGAAAATTTTTAAAATAACTTGCTTTAGTATCTTTGTATTATGGATGCTCAATGCACTAACTTATCATATAAGAGCAGGTTATATAGAAACAGAAATGAAGAACACCTATAGCCAATACACCATAATTAATATAATCACACTTGTTTTATGTTCGATAACTATCTATTTCTTTAGTTATCTAGGCACATGGGGATATGTAATATTAGCAACCATAATTATCTCATGGTTTCTAGTTACGGATTAAAATATAAATACATTAAAGAGGTCTTATAGATCTCTTTTTTATTTTATGAAACCATCATTTACCAATAAATAGTATTGACTTATAACAGAAATTTATATATAAACAGAAACGAATCAAAACAAAACTTAACACAAAAAAAACAGATTATGAAAAGAATACTAATTTCTTGTATGGTGCTTTTTTCGATCATTATCGAAACTTCAGCACAAAACATTCCAGTCAATGGTTCGTTTTTTTTTGCTAATGATGTCTATGGAAACACGAGACTTGTCTGTTCAATTAGTTTTACAAGATCTATTGTCGCAACAATCATTTGCAAAAATAATGAATTAAAACAAACTAATTATTACGCAAAAGAAAAACGTTTTAATGCTTCTGAAATACATACTATAGGGTATCCATTCTCTGAAAATTGGACATGGATGCCTGGAGAAGTATTAACTATAAAAGCAACTGGTTACGATGATTTCGTTTATCAAATTCCTTACATGGGCACAGCTGAATGGTATATTTTTGTAGCACAAATTACGCAACCTTATCAAACACCGAGCTACAGCAACCCTTATCAGACACCAAACTATCAAAGTTCAGGATACGAAAAAACAGAAAGCATTTGTCCTCATTGTAATGGAACAAGAAAAGATCCTTACGACTATTATACTGCGCCTCATTACACTTCTGATAGATCTTGCTGTAACATACCAAAGGATCAACCCGGAAGTTGTAAAGTATCAAAGGTTTGCCAAGTTTGTGGTGGTCTAGGAAGAATTAGTAGATAACCTAATTGTATAAAAAAAGCCCGCATTTTACGGGCTTTTTATAAAAATAATACATCTTATTTAACTTTTAATAATTTCATATCCTTCTTTGGTATCTTTTACTGTCCATCATAATTCTGCAATCTTATTTCTCAACTCATCAGCTAGCACATAATTTTTATCTTTTTTAGCTTGAAGACGTTGGTCTGCAAAAGCGGTTATTTCTACAGGAATATCTATAGATAGCTCTTGCTCAAATAAACCGAGTTTCAATAAATGATCTTCAAAATAAGAAATAACCTCAAATATTCATTCTGTATTATCTTTTAATCAGTTATTAATCTCCGCAAAAAGTTTTGGAGTATTGAGATTATCTCAAAGAGCTTCTTCTAATTTTTTATAAATTTCATAATTTTCAATCTGATTTTTTTCTACGGAAACATACTTTCACGAAAGCTTCTTTATCAATGATTTTCTACTATTTTTCGCAGCTTCCAACTGATCCCACGTAAAATTTTGAAAACTTCAATATTGTGCCATAAAATAGAAATATCTAAGATCCAATGGACTATATCCTTTCTCAAAAATATCTTTTAATATATACATATTTCCCAAGGATTTACTCATTTTCCCTCCGTCTACCTGCAAAAATTCATTATGAATTCGGTATTTGACCCAAGGGTGCTTATCAAAAGCACATTCAGATTGTGCAATTTCATTAGGATGATGAATAGTTATATGATCAGCTCCTCCATGATGAATATCAAATTGTTGTCACAAATATTTACTCGACATCGCACTACATTCTATATGCCAACCTGGAAAACCAATTCATCGAGGGCTATCTCGCTCCATTTGTCTTTTTTCACCAGTAGGAGAAAACTTCCACAATGCAAAATCTGTAGGATGCTTTTTACCTCACATATCTATTCTTTCTCCTGCATTTAATTCTTCCAAACGTTTTTTATAGTTAGGTCACATAAGTTTTCCATACTCCTCTACTTTACTGGTATCCATATAAATTCCATCATTTTCAATAGTATAAGTATATCATTTTTCTTCTAATGTCTTTACAAGTTCTATTTGTTCCTTGATATGTTCTGTAGCTCTTGGCATCACATCAAATTCATCAATATGAAGCTGACTCATATTTTCTCTAAAAATAGTTTCATATTTTTTAGCAACATCCCATGCTGAAATACCTTCTCTTCTCGATCATTTTTCAAGTTTATCTTCTCCTTCATCAGCATCACTTACCAAATGTCCAACGTCAGTAAAATTCATAACAGCAGTTACTTGATATCACAAAAGTTTCAAGGTATTTCTAAGTAAATCAGCTGTAAAAGTAGCTCTCAAATTACCAATATGTGGCGTATAATATACCGTAGGTCAACAACTATACATCCCTACTTTACCTGGAATCAAAGGAATAAATTCTTCTTTTTGACGAGTAAGGGTATTGTACAAAAATAGTTTCATAAAAATCAAAGAAAAAATAAATATGTGTAAATGATATAAAAATATGGCAATTAAAATCAATAGTCTTCTTGTAAATTAAATAGATTTATGTATACAAGGCAAACACAACTTACCATAAAGACAAAACTCCTATGGCAAAAGTTTTGTTTTTTTATTTTATTGAAAATACTAAATGGATATTAGAAACATAGCTATCATAGCGCACGTTGACCATGGAAAAACCACATTAGTAGACCAATTACTCAAACAATCAGGAACTTTAAAAAAAATGGATGATCAGAATTTAATTATGGATAGTAATGATCAAGAACGCGAAAGATGAATTACTATTTATGCAAAAAACACTGCAATAGAATATCAAGGAAATAGAATAAATATCGTTGATACACCTGGTCATGCAGATTTTGGAAGTGAAGTAGAACGTGTTCTTAGAATGATAGACTGCGTAGTACTCGTAGTCGATGCCTACGAATGACCTATGCCACAAACAAAATTTGTATTAAAAAAGGCTCTAGAACTTTGATTAAAACCAATAGTTGTAATTAATAAAATTGACAAACCAACAGCTAGACCACAAGAAGTCATAAATATGATTTTTGATCTTTTCATATTATTATGAGCAAACGACGAACAAGCTGATTTTCCAATAGTATACGCCAGTGCAAAAAATTGATTTGCTATGCATAACATAGAAGATGAAAAAAAAGACCTTACTCCTCTCTTTGAAACGATAATAAAACATGTTCCAACTGCACCAAACTTTTCTGAAAAACCATTTCGTATGCAAATAGCAAATTTAGGATATGATGATTATCTTTGAAGATTAGGAATCGGTCGTGTATACGAAGGTTCTGCAAAAGCTGGTCAACAAGTAACAATTACAGGAAATAATGGAGAAACAAGAACAGGAAAAATAGCAAAAATATTTACTACACTTGGACTTCAAAGAATAGAAACAAATGAAGCACAATGCGGTGATATAATAACCATCAGTGGAATTCCTTCAATTTTTGTAGGAGAAACTATTTGAGTAGGAGAAGTAGAAGCATTACCAACAATAGCAATAGATGAACCAACATTACGTATGGAATTTTTGGTAAATGACTCTCCATTTGCAGGGAAAGAAGGAAAATATATGACTACCAGAAACATGCATGAAAGATTAAGCAAAGAAGTAGAAACAAATGTTTGACTCAAAGTAGAAGCACATGATGGACAATTTATGGTTTCATGAAGATGAGAATTACATCTTTCTGTTTTGATTGAAACAATTCGTAGAGAAGGTCGAGAAATACAAGTAGGACCACCCCAAGTAATTTTCAAAATGCAAGGAGATAAAAAGTTTGAACCAATAGAACAACTTATTATTAACGTCGAAGATGCATTATCTTGAACAGTTATTGATATGATAGCTCAACGTAAAGGAATGATGCAGACAATGAATTCCATAAACTGACTTACTACAATAGAATTTGAAATACCAACCAGATGATTACTCTGATTTAGAGGAGAATTTATTCTTGTAACAAAATGAGAAGGAATCATGTATTCATCTTTTTCTCATTATGATGAGTACAAAGGAGAAATTAGCAAAAGATCTGTTTGATCTATGATTTCAGGAAATACTGGACAAGCTATGCAATACAGTATATGGAAGTTACAAGATCGCTGACCTATTTTTGTAGATCCAGCACAAGCAATTTACGAATGAATGATAGTAGGTGAACATCTAAAATGATGAGATTTAGTAGTAAATTTAACGGTAAACAAACAACAAACTAATGTAAGAAATTCTGGAAATGACGAAGCTATGCGTATAGAACCAATTATCCATCTATCTTTGGAAGACGCACTTGGATATATTGCTCATGACGAATTAGTAGAAGTCACACCTAAAACAATAAGAATAAGAAAAAAATATTTGACCGTTCAAGCAAGGACAATTGCAAAAAAAGAAGGGAAAATATAATTGAAGTTGAAAAAGAAATAGATAGAACAACGCCTGTTATATTTACATTTTGAAGATATAAATGAACCAACCAAAACTTTCAAATTATTTTTCTCAGAAATCTCCATCAGCGATTAGAATGGCACAAATGGAATTTGCCAAAAGAAACGATGGGACAAAAGCCATTAATGTTTCTATAGGGAATGTATCTTTGCCAATGCATCCTGCTATGCAAAAAAGAATGTTTGAATTAAACGATACTAATAGTCCACTCAAAGACGGCGTGGTAAAATATACCCAAACGGTTGGGAATCAAGAGACAATTGACGCATTCTTACATATCGTTAAATCCAGTTGATTTCCAAGCGATAATCTTTTTTGTCAGATCACCGATGGAGGAAGCCAAGCTATGGAATTAGTACTTCTTGGAGTAAGTGATGCCAATGACAGACCAATCCTCTTGATAGATCCAGCTTATACCAATTATATGAGCTTTGCTCAAAGAATAGGAAGAAAAACAGTTACTATTACAAGAAATCTGCAAGAAGATGGAACATTCACTTTGCCAAGCAAAGAAATTATCGAAGAAACTATCAAACAACATAACCCATCAGCCATCGTAGTTATCCCATATGATAATCCAACTGGACAATATTATCAGGAACAAGATATGCAAACTATTGCAGAACTTTGTGTACAATATAATATGCGAATGATCAGCGATGAAGCTTATAGAGAATTACAATATAGCGAATGAAAATCAACAAGCATTTGGGGAATAGATAATAGCATAGTTCCAGGAATCGAAGGAAGAAGAATAAGTATAGAAAGTGCTTCAAAAGTACGAAATGCCTGTGGATTAAGAATAGGAGCAATCATTACAGACAATACAGAATTTCATCAACAAGCTGTCGCAGAAAATACAACAGCACTTTGTTCTAGTACTATCGGACAATATATTTTTGGATCATTAGCACACTTAACAAAAGAAGAACTTCAAACTCGATATCAACAACAAAGAACATATTATGGAAATATGCTTAGTACACTAACATCAACATTCAAAGAAGTGCTCCCTGGAATTATTGTTTCTAGTCCTGATGCGTCAATATATTCTGTTATTGATGTAAAAAATATTGCTAAACCAGATTTCGATGCTAAATCATTTGTTCTTTTCTGTGCACAACAAGGATTCACTACCATAGACAATCAAAAATATACAGTACTTACCTCCCCTATGAGCTGATTCTACAATAACAAAGAAAATCCAGGAAAAACACAAATGAGAATATCTTTTGTAGAATCCCCAGAAAACATGAAACTCGTTCCTTACATTTTCGCAGATCTTTTTAAACAATATGAATCAAAAAGATAAAAATTCTGATTTTTACCAATGATAGTGTGGTTATTCACGCTATCATTTTTTTTATAAAACAATTGATTTCATCGATTATTTCACTACACTCCCAACATGAAATAACAGGTTTGTTCTTTATTGTAAATAAGAAATGATACTACTATCAACTGAGCAATAAAAAAGACAAATAAAAAAAGAAAACATCAACAAATCAATAGTGTTCGTATTCAAAGCAAGAATTTAAGTCATACTAGACTTAGCAACTAAGCAAAAACATTGCTTTGATGGTTGATGCATTTTGTTTGTTTTTTATTGCGAGACAATAAATTTTAAGGATTTAAATAAAAACATGTTCTGAATTCTTGGAAATAATGCAAGGAATCTCCTCTATATCAAAAAATTTAACAATAAAAAAGCAATTCGTCTGGCGAACAACAAATTAGAGACCAAAAACTTCTTATCAGAAAGAGGAATCCCCTTCGCCAAAACCTATGCCATCATTTCGAATCGTAATGAACTCTACGACTTTGATTTTTCTTATTTACCAAAAAAAACATTTGTCATAAAACCCAATCAATGAAGTAAAGGAGAAGGTATTCTTATTATAAAGAACGTCAACAAAAAAGACAAACCACAACAGGAAAAATCAAATTTCTTAAATACCATAGAAAAAATACGATCAAAACTAGTTCCTTACAAAACAATTCCAGCAGATAAAAATGAATCATATCAAATAGGAGAAAAAGAAATTGATGACTCTACTTTTAGGAGATACCTGTTAGATATTATTGATGGAAAATATTCTATGACTATAGGAAATGATAAAGTTATCATAGAAGAAAAATTAGTTCCAGGAGAACTTTTCAAAGATTTTTGTGAACGATGACTAGCCGATATCAGAGTAATTGTTTTCAATCTTGTACCTATTGCTACCATGATTAGAGTACCTACCAAATATTCAAATGGGAAAGCAAATTTAGCACAATGAGGACTTGGTTTGGGAATAGAAGTAGGAACAGGGAAAATTATTTCAATGTCTCGAAAAAATAAAATATATACGCATAAATTTCCCAAAGAATTTGCCCATTTTTATGGAAAACAAATCCCTTATCGAAAAGATATCCTTTTCCTTTCTTCTAAAGCTCAATATTATGTAAACCTTGGATATTTAGCACTTGATCGAGTTATCACTAACGAAGGGCCAAAACTACTAGAAATAAATGCAAGAGCAGGATTAGAAGTACAAAAAGTAACCAACACTCCTTTAGAAAAAATATTGGAAAAAATCGAAGATCTGAATATTCAAGATCCAGAAAAATGAGTTGAAATAGCAAAAACATTATTTAGTAAAGAATCTTCTGATATTATAAAACAACAAAAAATACTCTATCTCTCTCAACATGCAAAACTAGTTTTTAAGGGTGAAGAAAACGAAATAAGTGATATGATAGTAGAGATAGATCTCAATAAGCAAAACAATTATGTATCTCAACATATATACGAAAAAATCAAACAAAAATCTGATTTCTTTTTGGATATGTATGATAATGACATTATTCTCAAGAAACCAAAATTTCTTGCAAAAGAACAGATTGAATATAATAAAATAATCTTAGGGAAAAAAACAGCAGAAAAATTTCTTATCAAACCTATTCACAAAACATTTGATAAAATAGAAATAATTGCACCTGATAAAATTATTACACTAGAGGACAAAGAACTCCATATTATCGATGAAAAATTAGAAAAACTTTCAAAAAGATTAAATCTTTCAGCAAAGCTCAGACCAACAAACTATTTCAATGAATTAGATAATTTTATTACATGGAAAGGTAATTATAACCCTATTTTTCAATACAAACGACCAAGCCAAGAAAAACTAATTGAGACCAAAAACGAATTAGAAAAACTTCAAGAAAAAACAGGAAAATTACAAAGCCCTATAAAAAAATTATTTTTAGAAAAAACTGATGAACTAATAAATAGACAATACTTATTACAATCATATATAAAACAAGATCATAAAAATATAGCTGTATATAACGAAAAACTATTTTGATGATTCAACGAAGATTTATTAAAAGAATCGAAAGAAAAAATATTTACTCATAAAGAAAACGATCAAAATTTACTAGGAGAACCATTAAAACTATCGGAAATAGAACAGTTAATAGAACGTTATCTTGCTGAAAGAAAAATATATGGTGTTGATATAGTATTCAGTTATGATAACCTTTCTAGAATTTCCATCATTATGGGAAAAGAAATAAAAATAAGTATTTCTAAACATGGAATTTTTAGAGAAAAAGAGATTCTTTCTATCCTTGCACATGAAATAGATACTCACCTTGTTAGATACCTGAACGGACGCAAATCCTGACGACAGATTCTCAAATCATGAACTGGATATTATCTCAAAGATGAAGAAGGTTTAGCAATTTATAATGCAAATAAATATCTACCAGAATGATATGAAAAAGATAGTATATATAAAAAATATTATCTAACAAAAGAATCAGAAAAATTGGATTTTAAAAAATTATTTGAATTGATTAGGTTCTTAGATTCAGAAAAAAACATAGAAAGATGTTTTAAATGAGTTTTAAGAATAAAAAAAGGAATTATAGATAATTCTATAAAACATAAATGAAGCTGTTTTATAAAAGATAAAATATATTTAGAAGGATATCAAAAAATCCAAGAAGAAATTAAAAATTGAAAAAATATAGAAAAGTTATATAAAGGCAAAATCAAAACAGAAGATTTAGGTTTTATAAAGTAGATTTTTGGTTAAAAAGTTTTTTTACGTTTTAATTCAGATCATGAATTTAGTCGGATTTTACTGAAAAAGAAGTTTATTTAAACTAAATAAATTTGATTACTATAAAAAGAGTTTTAAAGAGCTATCAGAATTAGGTGTTAAAATTACCTATTTCTATCAAGAAGATAATGCTTTTGTATTAGAAAAAGATATTATTGATGGCATTAAAAAAATATGAGTTGAGCTTATTGCTTTTCAAAATGAAAACGAAATCATAAGTCATTTAAAAAAAATCGAAGGAAAAATTTTTATTAACACATTTGAAGAACAAGAAATAGAATTCACCAACAGAATAAGAAAAAGTATTTGACAAGAAACAACAAAAAATCCTCAAATTTTTCTAAACAAATATCTACAAAGATCAACTATAGGAGAATTTTTTCCAGAGACTATTGTGCAATTTAAAAAAATTTCAATAGAAGAAAGTAGATTACTATCAAAAGACTTTTTTCCACCAATGCCTTGCATTGTAAAGCCAATAGGATGAGTTCAAAGTAGCTGAGTATCAAAAATAAACAACTACTCTGAATATGAAAAAGCACTAGAAACTATAGAAGGGTCTTTTCAAAAATTGAAAGAAAAAAGATTAAAAAACGAATCAATATTATTAGAAGAATTTATTGACGGAGAAATGTATACTATTGATTATTATGTAGATGAAAAGCAAAACATTAAATTATCAAAACCTGTTTTAGTTAAGCTCTGAATTGATTATGGTATCAATGATTTTTGTAACATTTCCAGATTTATATCTCATGAAGTAGAAAATAATGTTAATCGAGAAAAATTACATGATTTTGTAAAAAAAACAGTGGTTTGATGAAATTTTAAAAATACATTTGTACACCATGAGTTTAAAATAAATTCAAAATGAGAATTTAAAACAATAGAAACAAACTGAAGAATTTGATGATTTAGATTGGATATGTATCAAATCTGATACAATATAAATCTTTTAAAATTCCCTTTTGAAGAAAAAGAAGCCAAACCAATATTACAAAAAAACATTGCTATGTTTGCTTTATATCCTCGTGAGAAATCTATATTTTATTGATACCATGAAGATATAATAAAAAAAATAGAATCACTTAAATCTTTTCATAGAATAAATAGAGGAATAAAAGAAATAGGTGCAGAAATATGATTAACTCAAGATTGATATGGAAAAGTTGGATCAATAGAACTTGCAAACAGTAATTATGATGAATTCAAAAGAGATGTTGAACTAGTAGAAAACATTTACTTTGATATTATAAAGACTAGATAATGATAGGGGTAAATTATACCTATTATAAAAAATGAAAAATAAAAATACTGAAGAGCTATTTACTGCTTTTTTGATATATTTTCAACATTATACAAAATGGGAATGATATAGATGAAAACAATATCCAAAAAATTATTAAGAAAATAAAAACAAATAGTTGAAGAAAAAACAAATTACTAATAAAAAAATGTAGTAATGATTTATTCGATAATATCTTAATTAAAAAATTACTAATTTTAGCATATGAATATGAAATTGAAGAAAAATTACTTTTCAAAAAAAGACAGAACAATATTTTTAGAAACAATAGAATTATATCTGTTTTTAATAAACTATATAACATAAATTTTAGGAAAGAAACACAGAAAATCAAAAAAGAATCTTATCAAATTAAATTATCAAAATGCGAAAAAGAAATAATAACAAAAGATGGAAAAGAAGAAATAAAAAAATTTTTTGATTTTATAGTATTCATTTTCAAAAAAAGTGGATATATAAAAGAATCAAAAAAGATACTAACAAATCTCCATAAAATAAAAATAGTATTTACAACAAACAACAGCTCTTTTGTAAAAGAAGAAAACAATAACTTCATAATATCGCTCAATAACAAAAAGAAAACAACCCTTTATCACGAATGTACTCATGTTATTCAAAAGATAATTAAAAATAATTTTTGAAATCAAAACAAAGATTTCGATCTTCATAGTCACAACGAATGATTAGCAAATTTCTTTGCATATAATCTTTACAATAATATTGAATCAAATTCGCTTACCAGTATATCATTAAAGAAAATGTTCTTTCCAAAATATAATTATCTCTATAAAAAAATTATTCAAGAAGGAGCTAATTCGAAAGAAAAAAATCAAAAAACAATAGAAAAATATAGCAAAAAATTGGGTTATACAAACAAAGAAGAAATAATAAATTTACAAGATAGATTTTTTAAATTTTTTTCACTACAACAACATAATTATCTCTACCCCAAAGAACTCCTCTATCAAATATGATACGAAAAAATTATTCAATCTTTTACAGGGAAAAACAAAATAAAACATATTGCAAATCTCTTACTTTATAAATCAACTATGAAATAACTATGGAGATAAAAACAATTCAAGATGCAAAAAAACTATTTTGACAATATTCAAAAAAAATAATCTGAATAGAATCGTCTGCTTTTCTTATATATTTTCCCGGAAAATTTTTATCTGATTTTGAAATAATTGCTTATAAAGATAGTTTGGATAATGATATTCTCAAAAAAACATTCAAAATAACGAGTTTAAATACTCTTGTGCCTTGAAAAGTAAGCCGTATAAGCATACTTGAAGATATAAATATCCAAAAATATCTGAAGAAGCAAAACGTATCTTATATTATTACTCGTAAAGAGACCAAAAGGACAGAAGAAAACATAAATAAATTAAAACTAAAACTACTATGAAATAAAAGCAAAGTAAGGGCTCCTTATGAAAACAAAAAAACATTTAGAGAAATTTTAACAACAATTTGAGTCAATCCTATTTTATGAGAAAATGTAGATATTGAAATATTTTTAAAAAAAGAATATTCTTATTGGAAAAAAAAATATGGGAAGAAAATAGTTATTCAAATTCCAGAAATAACAAAAGGGTGATGATCATGAACAATATTCATTACCAATAAAAAAGAATTAGATATTTTTAAAAGAAATATTAAAAACAAGATATTTAAAAATAAAATAATCGAAACTATTAATATAACAAAATATATTCAATGAATTTCAACAAGTATTATTTGATGTGCTACAAAATATGGAACATTAACAAATTGTTTACAAACACAAGTCATAGATATTCCAGAAGTAATAAACACGAAAAAATGATCCTGACTATTTTGTGGACATGATCGAAGCTTCAAACACTATAATAAAGAAATTCAAAAAAAAGCGGATGATATTGCAAAAAAGATATGAACTCATATGTATTCAAATGGATATAAGTGAATATTCTGATTAGATCTTATTATTGATGAGAAGGAAAAAAATGTATATATTGTTGAGTGTAATTCAAGATACACAGGAGCTTTTCCTATGTTATCCATGATAGATGAAAAACAGTGAAATATACCTATGGATATATTCCATTTATTAGA
This sequence comes from uncultured Candidatus Peribacteria bacterium, assembly GCA_964620295.1. GTDB lineage: Bacteria > Patescibacteriota > Gracilibacteria > Absconditabacterales > Absconditicoccaceae > UBA5124. The sequence goes on along the minus strand of CAZUIS010000008.1, from coordinate 439 downwards.
ACATTTAAATATTAATTATACAATAGATTTTAACAAGATAGATCTTTCATATAAAAATAAAAAAGAATGAAGTCATATTATTTTATCAAACAAAGACGAGGAAAGTCTTATTTGCAAAAGAGAAGTTAAATCTTGAATATATACTATAAAAGGAGAAAATCTCACATACAAAAGAGAATGAAATGAATATAAAGACATAAAAAAAACAAATGAATTTATCATTACCGATGGGAATCCAAAAAAATGACAAATAATAAAGGGATACAAAGAATCTTGTAGAATCTGCCACCTACTTTTTCCATGAAAAATATTAAAAAAAGATCTTACTATAAAAAATTCAACTAAAAAAATAATAGATATTATTTATACCTATTTATTTTAGCTATGACGTTAATAATAAAAACAATATACAAAAAAAAAACATCATTCAAAATTCTTA
>CAZUIS010000007.1:0-22644 GCA_964620295.1 uncultured Candidatus Peribacteria bacterium | reverse complement strand
ATAACAATAAAAAAGCACAAGCAAAACACTTGTGCTTTTTTATATTTTCTACATCGTAATCAAAACATAAACTCATAGACCAAGCATTAATAATCACACAATCAAATGTATCAATTTTGTATTCATATGTTTAATTTTCGCTAATTTATCAACAGAGCTATATCCAAACGCTACCAATATAGCAATAATAGCCATTGGTAAAACAAATATCAGATTATATAACAATAGATAAATATATCATCGCGTATGTAATTCTTTACTTTCTGCACTTAAATATCCAAGAATAGTAAAGTATGGACCAGAAGAACAAGGTAACAAAAACAAACTAACCAATAATCAAATAACAAAAGCTCACCATGGAGAAGAAACAGTATGAATCAAATCCTGTAGTTTAGGTCTCCACGACATAGGAACCTCCATTACAAACCATTTACCATACCAAAAATAATCTTTAAGGTTGGCTAATCACACCAAAATTCCTAAAATTCAGACAATAAGTTTCAAAATAAAAGTATTAGTCATTGTTGCTAATGCCGAAAACAATCCCAATCACATAGCAAAATAGCTCACAAAAACAGCAAACGCAAATAACATACCAGCAAGCAATGTTTTTCTTCTACTTTGATGCCTACTAAGTATTGCCGATAACAACAACAACATTACTGCAAATGCACAAGGATTTATACTATCAGCCAAAGCAGCTGGCATCATTACTCCCAAAAACTTTATTCTTTGTTGAAAAACCTGATTTTTGACAGTATTTTTAGCAATATTATCATCTTTTTCAGCTAAAACTCCTGAAGAAACAACTCATTTTACAACAGGTCATTGCTTCTGACAATTTTCATGAGTACAATTTTGATGATCGCAAGTCATTGGATCACAATTATCTTGTTCCGTACATCAACCAGCAGCTAATTCATCTATTTTTTTCTGAAAAAATTCAATAATAGATACATCTCAAGCTAGGTATGTACAAGAATCAGATTCACTATCAATAATTAGCATAGGAACACCAACTTGATCTACTGGCAGATTCAATTTTTTAATATATTCATTAAATATATCCAAATTATTCCTATTAAAATAAATTTCTTTTTTTTCTAAAGAAAAAGTTGTTTCAATTTTATGTTCTTCAAAAAACTTTTCAACTCTTGCACAATGAGGACAACCATTTCAATAAAAAAATAAATAATCCTGAGCAAAACTTGGAAATACAAACAATCACAACAAAAGAGGAAATAATCAAACAATTATTTTTTTCAAATATCACATAGGAAACAGCATAAACATATAAAATTAGTTATCTATAACAGAATTGACAACAATCGTATTACCTATTTTTTGATGAGTAACATTTACAAAAAGCAAATCTACATCTTGATAAACATTAACACGATCAATAGGTTTCAGAGAATGATCCTGCAAAACATTTTCTTTAGTTGGTATATTTTTTAATGTACCCAAAAAATCTACGATAGTTCAAAGTTGATGCAATAGTTTTTCAGACTCTTGTTGATCAAGAGAGATCGCAGCTAATTTCTGCAAACGAGACAATTCATCTTTATTAAGCATGAGATGGACATATAAGTATAAATTAATTAATTTTAATATTAATAGTTCATTCAACCTCTGGTTTATCATCATAAACTACTTTTGCTTTGATAGTATATGTTCAAAGAGTATCATAGGTAGTAGAAGTAGTAACACATTCCCTACCATTACATTCTAATGTTTTTCCATTTCAAAAATCCCAATAAATTCTTTTTGGAAGTCAATTAACAACAATACTCATAGGAACCCTATCACCAACATTCGCTACTTGACCAGGATGTGCATCGAGAACCAAAGATAATTGAACAGTCTGTTTTTTAACAACAATAGGATAAGGTAAAAATATTTCTTTAGTCATTCATTTTCTTGTAGAAATAGTTACCTTTGGATTATAGGTTCCATTTTCTTTTGTTTGATCATAATTATAAGTATGCTGAACAACTGATTGTGAAATATTTTTTTTAATTTCTCCATCTCCAAAATCCCATGTAAAATAAACTATTTCATCCTTAGGATCATTAAGGGTTGTTGTAGAAGCATCTAAAGTAACAGTAAACGGAGAAACTCCTACTGAATCAGGTTTCACCAATAATTTACCTATAATAGCATCTCTATTTACACGAATAGTAAGTTCTTTTTCTGTCTTTGCATTAGTCGTCAGATCTTCAACAAGAATTTTTACTACATGTTCTGCAGGAGTATCTATAGTAAATTCATATACCTTATTATCTGGAGACAATACAGGCACACCATCAAGAGAAACCTTTTTTAAAGCACGAGGATTATTTGGAACAACAGAAAGTAAATTTAATTGAATCACTGTAGGAATCTCAGAAATAGTAGCAATAGTATCTACAAAAGTATTTGCACCAGATTGCGAAAACGCTGTAAATTTAGGAGATCCTGGAGATTTGTATTGAAGATCATAAGTTATTTGAAAATCAGTAGCTCAAACCTGAATATCCTCACTTTCGCAAGATCATTTTTTACCCTCATCTGTAATAAATTCTACCTTTAAAGAATACATACCAGCTGAAGGGAATTGATAATCAAAAAGAGATTGTTTAGATTTAGTAGAAGACAGTGTTTTTTTACCATCAAGAACTAAATATTGATATTCTACAATACTTGCATTAGACTCCAAAAATTGAACGTCAAAATTATATGAAGTACCTTGGGTATTTTTTGCCAAAATCTCACAAACAGGTACGTCAGATTGCTCAACTCTAAGTGGAAAAACATATCAATAAGTACTTAAATCAGGAAATCTAACAGTAACTGTATATAATTGTGCTTTTTTATATGTATAGGTAAATGTAGATGCATTTTGTTTGTCTGCTTGTCAATCACCATCAGCATCCCAAATAATAGCATAATTCTGTAATCAGAAATCTCTAAACACACTTGATGCATCAAATCTGATTTTACTTGGCACTTTACCAACAATCATTTCCGTATGTGCATCATTATAAACAACACTTCCATCAACAGGATTTACTGCAACTTCCGAAACAAAAACAAGAGATCATGCAGGAATATCTTTTTGTAATTTTTCTCAAGTTGGAGTATTAATATAATCAACCTTCAAATTCATAACATACTCCCCTTTTTTGAAATAAATACAAGATCAATCAAATTTAGCTGTAGACATATTCATAGGAATTGTTTGTCAATTACCACAGTCCAAAACAACTTGATTAAAAGTAGCCTGACCAAAAGTTGGCAAAACTTGTCTATTAAAATAATCTGTATTAAGTTCAAAAGCCATAAGAGAAGGAGCTATTAAGCTAACACCAGGAGTACGTGTATTAACATATCATTCTTTAAAATAAGCATATGTCAAAATAAGTCTATTATTGTCGACAACAGAATCTATTGAAATAGATTTTATCATATTTAAAACCCTAGATCAAAGAAATATTCATCATACAAACAAAATAAATCAGAAGAATAATCATAAGCCATATCAAAGCTTGGATTTATTTTGTACACTTACCAATCTATATCCATTTACCACAATCATTCCCATAGCAAAAAATACCAGCAATCAAAAGAACGTTACAGAAAAAACTTGTAACAAATTTCTTGTTGTTTCAGGATCAAGACCAACACTAGTAAGTTGAGCTGGATTATTAATAAGATAATAAAAGATTCAAACCAATCCTCCAACCAATACAATCAACAAAACAAAACATCCTATCAAAAATCATTTCATAGAAATTTTTGATCAAGAAGTTGTTTGAACTACCGTTGGCTTATTAACATGATTAGGATTATATCACAAATTTTCCAAATTTTTATTATTTTGTTGGTATTGCGCAGAGATTTGCTGTGCCTGCTGATATACCTGTTGTTTTTGGGCATCAGGTAATTGTGGATTTTGAAGCATTGCTGCAAGCTGATTATACTGTTGTTGCAACAATTGTTGTTGTTGTAATAATTGTTGAATTTGTTGTTGATTCAATACAGCATCAACCTTTTGTGCAGCTTGAGTATTTGATTGTTGAGCTACTTGCTGCTGAACTCATTGTCATCAACCAGCATTTTGCTGAGGAGTTTGTCCTGCTTTTTGAAAAAAAGGATCAACCATGAGAAATAGAAATTAACGATAAAGACAATATTTTAAAATCATATTACAAACAATCACCTATCAGCCTACATTACAAACTTGAAAATCATTTGCAATGCAAAATCACACAAAAGCACTCACCAAGAACCTTTTGTTAAAAAAGTCAAGTCGAAAAGAAAAAAGAAAGCACTCTCCCATTGTATTTATGGGCAAAAAATATATACATTTTCAATAAGATTTTTTTACGCAGAAACTATTGATATGTCAAAGCAGATCTATCGTTACTTTAAAAAATCATTTTGAATTAAACAATATATTTGACATTTTTTTATCGCTGGTTTGGTGATATGAGCATTTTTTAATATAATACAAAAAATAAACGCACAAACCCCACCAACAGGATTCTCTGTATATACTTGAGGAAACCATATATTTTCTTGATATAATTATTGAACAATTATCCTCTCATGAAATACAATAATTTCAGATTTCAATCGAACTCGAAGAAACAACTGATGAACGCAAATAAATCTCCCAATATTAGGGACAGACACAATATATTTCAATAATTTTGACACACCAGAAGTATTAGAACAAAATCAAGTACCTTTAGCTGATTCTATTAGAGATTTTCCCAATGAAAATTTTACATGATGAACAATTGGCACAGGAAACAATGGATGGAGTTATTTGTATAAATATAATTCACAAACACAGATAACACAATACTGTGATTCCACATATACACATATCTGTTTTTCTTGTGATCCATGAACATTCACGCCATACTGTAACAATACGTTCTTAACATGATTTACTTCTTCAACAGACGAAACTAGCCTAATACAAGAATGTGAATTCGGATATACTATTTGTCAAGAATGCAATTGATCACTATGAGATTGTATATCACCAGATGATCCACAAGTACGAAATTTTTTTCCAAAGGCATATGCTGGACCTATAGAATGATTTGTATGATACAGTTGTATAACATATTGACCTTGAGAAGAAGCAGCATGTGAATTAAGAACACTACAAGCAGGAATATCATTGTATAATAAACTCACATATAATTTATGAACAAATCTTCGAACAATATGAACAAGCCCAATAATAACCTACAATTTTGCTAATATTGGAAAAAAATACGCACACCCAGGATCTGGAACTATTACTTCTTCAATAGAACTTTCTTGATTAAATAATATTCCTGTTATTCGACAACGAACAAGCAATCTTACAGGAAAGATCAAAATAATAAATACACTATCTGATGATGAAAATAATTGCGGTAGCTGAATTAAATATTCAATATATACAGGAACACTTGATTGAACTACTCTAACATGAAAAAGAGTTATAACAGGATATACACTCCCTAATCTTTTTCCAAAATTTACTATAGAAAAGGAAGTGAATGTAAAATATTGAGATAATATATTCTTCGAAATAGATAACAATGGAAATAATGAATGTGATGGAACACGAAATTGGATACAAATTTATGATATCACAAGTAATACAGGTGTTACATGACCAAGCTTTTCAAACAATGGAAAATATTGAGGAGCTTTGGAATTTAGTTGAAATCAACGCTACAGTCTAGGAGAATGATATAATCAAGATAACGAAATAACAATAGCAGCTCGAATAAACACAAGAAACAATAATCAGTCTCAAGGAATTATTACCAAAAAATTTGCTTATGGAATGGTCTTGAAACAAGGAACATTACGAATTTCGCCTAGTACCTATTGGATGCGACATGATACTGGAATTCCTATTAATTCAAACGAACGAACTCATGTTGCTCGAACATATGACGGATCAACTATGCGTGCATACAAAAATTGATCACAAGTACGAACGTATAATGTTAATTGAACACTAAGTGGAAATGAAAATTTAGCAATGATAGGTTATGATGAGTTAAACAATCGATGACGAAACGGATACATTGATGAATTTCGTATGTACAATGTAGCATTTTCTACAGGACAAATCAACGAACTTTATCAATCTAATCTAAAAAATAATTGATCTTGATGGGTATTCACCATATCCAAAACAGGACTTCTAGACAACCAATACTTTTTTACAGGAAATGCAACAACAGGAACCACAACAAATACCCTCGAATGATCTATTTTGATAGATACCAAAGGACCAATTCTCCAAAACACAAATCTCTTTGCAAATGAATCAAATAATTTATCTATTTCTATATGCTGGTTCGACACATGAATGTCAGTAATGGGGTATATACCACAAGGAACATGCAATGAATGACCAATACGATGACAAACTTATTGGACATGATTTAAACGATGATATTGACGAGATCTTAATTGAGATCGAGATATTCCTCCATATCCAATAGCAGAAAACTCAAGATCTTTTGGTATTGAAGATGAGCCAACTATCAAAAAAATAAAAGTACAATTGACAGACTACCTCGGTAATATTTCCTATCGAACAGGAGAAATTACACGAAGAAATACAGCTCCTATAGCAATAGGACATAAATCTTTAGTAACAGGATTTGTTGAGAAAAAAATAAGTTTTAGTGCTTCTTGATATGACACTTGAAGTAGTGTTATATACCAACGATATACAGGAAGTTGATGTACTAACGCTAATACAATTTCATGACACACTTATGAAACATTTGAAGTAATCAATAACAGTATAGGACAAAAGCATTATTCATATGGAATTTTTGACAATCAATGAGAAAGAAATTGTAAAGATATAACATTCGAATGGCTTGCTCCAGAATTTAATACGGGAGCATTCAATCAAGAAGGAAACACAGGTATAAATCTCAATGGAAATCCTACTTGAAGTACTGAAATTTCATGAACAATAATCCAACAAGGAACAATAGGAAATTGTCAAAATCAATGAGCAATAATAACGTATACAAGTAGTAATATAGGAAACGACTTTTGTGTTATTTCAAGTTGATGACAACAAATAGTAATAGGACGATATGGAATTAACCAATATCTCACTCAATTTAATCTAAGTTGAACAAAAGGAAGTTTATGGGGACAAGAATATGCAATTACTGATACAAGTAATCCATTTACCATTACTATCAAAAATAATAATCTCACAGGATTTGATCGAAACATCAGTTGAAAAAACAATACTATAACAGTCAATACACCAATATATTCAGAAAATTTAATCTGACTTTATAATTTTGATAAAATATTATTAACAGATTCAGAATCTGATTTTTCTGCAATACAAGACGGAAAAAATCGATCATACCGAAGAAGACCAAGATGAAATACTGAGTTTTCAGGTCTTCAATATAATGCTGTAAGTAAACAACGAATAATCAGCACTCCAACACAAACATTTGATTGATTATTTATTGACAAAAACCAAATCAATCCTTGAGACAATTATGGAGAAACAGTACTATGACGAAAAAGCCCTATAAATGGAAGAATAGAAATACAATACGAATTACTTGATGCAAATACAACTTGCGGTGATGGTATTCAATATGTACTAACAAAAAACAACAATCCATCAAAAACAGGAAATGCTTATAAATTATTAACATACTGAGGTTTTGAAAACAAATCAATTATTACAAAAATACAAAAAGACGAATATATCTTCCTTCAAATAAATAGTATAGATAATAATGAATGTGACAATACAAAATACAATATAAAAATATATCAACTACCAGAATCCAATCTTTGATATCAATGAATATATCAGTGAGTAAATTCAGGAGCAACATATACATCTTCTGGAAAATACTACGGAGCACTAACATTTGATGGAAATAGTATGGTAAATCTAGGAACATGAATATGGAGCCCAAATATGAGTATAAGTATGCGAGTATCAAGAAGTATTGAAGACCAAAACCAAAGTATCATACAAAAACGATGATCATACTGAATTGCAATAATAAACAATACCCTACACGTTACGAACAAAACTGACAATAGACGATATGATACCAAAATAGCAATTCCTCTCAATACACGAACCCATATAGGACGAAGCTACGACGGAACCACCATGAAAGTATATATCAATGGAAAAGAATCTTGGACAACAACAATACTTGGTTCTGTTCATCAAACATCAAATCCAACCTACATATGATATAGTATATTTGATGGACAACGAAAAGGAGATATTGATGAAATTTATATATATGATAGAGCAATAACAAACTGAGATTTTGCAAACTTATATCAACACAATCTCAATAAAATTTCTGCTAACACTTGGATATTTACCAGTAACCAAAGCTGAGCAATATATGATGGAAAATTTAATTTTTCAGCGAAAGTAAATTGATCTCATGAAAAAAATGGCTCATTTATGAGAGATTTTAACTGACCAGAATTACAATCTTTTCTGTGATTTAGTGGAAATGAGGAAACAGATTTATATATCAAAACAGAACGATACGATTATTGAACAGAATGAATTCCTTCATTTTGATTTGATCGAGATATCAATGGAGATGATATATTTGAATATACAAATACAGGAAAAAACATAACCATTCCTGCCCAAAATGAACCAAGTACAAAAACAATCAAAATAAAAATCAAAGATAGTTTCTGACATATAACAATGTGGTCGTGAAAAATTTTGCGAATAAATACAAAACCAGTACTACAAGAACAAACATTATACAAAAGTAAAATCAATGGAAATATAAACTTTGACGCTAAAATAACAGATTCTTGAGCTAATTTAAACTATCAATGGTATCATTGATCAGATTGTATAACACAAATTATCTGAGCTACTGATAAGTTTTTTATAACAGGAAGTAATTCAATATACACAGGGATTTTTTCTTATAAAGCTCGAGATAGCCAGGGATCAGGATCTGATTGTTGAGTTGTTACATGAATACGAAATACCTGAACATTAGAAAGCATTCTCTACATGACAGGTAATGGAGAGGGTTGAAGCATAACAGAAACATTACCAAGTTGATATACAACAGGAAAAGTAATCCAACAAGCAAAAAAATGAGTATGTACAATAAATAATAGCACAATTTCATATATTCCAAACACACGAGCAAAATGAAATGATAGCTGTATTATCGAAGATTCATCTACAACCGAAAAATTCGTTATCGCTATAAAAAATATCAACACTGCTACCCTACTATTCTGGACAGGAGACATGATAAATTCATGAATAATAACAGATAGAAATTACCTATCTCAAGATATAAAAATTCTATCACCATCACTTACAAGTATCACATGAACAGTAGATATAAACGACAATCTCATCTGATTTTATAATTTTGATAAAATAAAAATTGCAGATTCAGAAAGCGACTTTAGTATATTCCAAGGAGAAAATTGATGGAAATACTACCATGGAAACACAAACGATGAAAATCTCTTACAATATAACATAGAAAAACAATATCGAATGATAGAAGAACCTCTTCAAGATTTTGAATATGTAACAACAACAAAAGACACAACATATCCATGATCTATAAGATACGGAGACACTATTTATGAACGAACAAGCACTTTTAGTGGAAATATTATTATAGAAAATACTCTATCTGATGCAGATAATCAATGTTGAGATGGAATAAATATTTCTATAAAAAAAGATAACGAATTACTTGCATCAAATGATCTTGACTATAATTTTTGATCTAATGGAACTACTACTACAACAAACATATATTTAGGACAAAAAATAGTATTCTTTATTAACTCAAAAAGCAATAACCAATGTGACAAAATAAAATTTGCTGCAAAAATATTTACCGATCCAAATAATGGATTATTTCAAGAACAGAAATCAATCAACATTCATTGAAATCCAATACGATGAGAAGGAAAAAACAATGGTGGATATACATTAAATGACAACAATCAATACTTTGTATTATGAACAATAAATAGCAATATAAATACAGGACCAAGTTTTAGTATGTGGATAAAAACCACAGATACCAATGGAACTATAATTTATAAAGATGGTTCTTATGGATTAGTTATAAAAGATGGAAAAATACAAGTAACAACAGATGGATATCGACGATATGACACAACAATTACTACAGAAACACTACAAAATCGAACTCATCTTACACGAACATATGATACCAAAAGAATGAAAATATATATCAATGGGAAAGAATATCGATCATGAAATATCAATGGATATTATCCTATAAATTCAAACACAACAACGCTAGGACGAAGTTCATCATTTGGACAACGAGAATGATCTATTGATGAAATACGCATCTATAACAAATTATTATCAACGGAAGAAGTTGAAAAAAATTATAATACAAGCATCATAAGAAAAAATCTGGAAGAATGGATGCTTACTTATAATCAAACAAATCTTAATGATTGAATGATAGAGTTCACATGATATATCAACAATATACTGATAACAGGACAAAAAATTATTGATACTAAATGACCATTACTCTCTTTTCTAACAACTTCTGGAGAAGAAAATCAAGATTTAATAATAACTCTTTCATGAAATGATTTATGAACCCATATTTCATGATTTTCATATAGATACAAAACATCTCTATGAAGTAATTGGAGTGATTGGAAAAAATGAATTTGGCAATGATGATGAAATAGTATAACAATTTCTTGATACCATGAACCATCAACAGGAATAATAGAAATGGAATTACGAGATCTATCAAATAATACATCTAATTATAGTACATGAATATTTTGGAACAATGTAAAAATAATAACAACAGAAACAATAGCAACCGGAAATGAATGAGATCTCTTATATTTCTTTGCTGAAGGGCATGATCCTGGAGGAACAACAAACACCGGATATCAACGATTTTTAGGTGATAATTGTACATGATCAGCCATTTCTTCAGAAAAAGTATTTTCTACAGGAAGAAACGAACCAACAATATCAGTATTTTCTTATACTATGATAGATAAACAAGGGTTATCTGGAACTTGTAGCATAGCAACAGGTATTCGAGAAAATATTATACCAACAACACAAAACATTTCTGTATATAACAATGGTAACGTATACATAACGTTTACTGGTAATGCGCAGGATCCTGGAGGAACAACATTTTGATATACACGATATAATGATGATTCATGTCAAAACAGTATAACAAATCAAACAGGAAGCTTATTTACAACCGGAAGTGAAAAAGCTATAACAAAAGCATTTTCTTATAAAGTAAATGATCCTCAAGGATTATCAAGTAATTGTAGTATAGCAACTGGTTATTGGCCACATATAAACCCTATTGCTCACGACTTTTTCATTAGTCAAAATACAAAAAACGAAACAATAACAGGAAATCGAAGAGATTGATCAGAAGCAAGAGATTCAGAATTCAATACTCAAATAAATGCAAACATTTCTTATCAATCTTGATGAATCTGTAGATTAACAAACGATATAATATGGTTTCAACCATTGGGAAACATAGCAGGAACAGGATTTTGTGAATTAAAGTTAACAGACAATAATAATGGTATAACGTTTATCAAAACCTTTGCCACTAATATAGATACAACAGCTCCACAAACAGAAATAACAGGAGAAAATAATATATTTACATTAAAGTACACGGATAGTTCAAATACTACTTGAACAACATTTTATAAAATATTAACAGGAAGTTGGGAAACATCTGCTTGTGGAATAAATGATTTCATTACCTATTGAGGAACCAATATTATATTAACATACTCTACTGGAATCAATAACTACAAAACAATATGTTACTATAGTAAAGATGACTATGGTAATACAGAATCAATGAAATCAAAAGTTTTCAATAAAAACAACGAAAAACTAACGGTAACAGTAAATAGTCCATTATATGCAAAAGATAGTTATTCTGCAACTATTTTCGTGAACAAACCTTGTTTTTGAACATTAACAGGACTATATGAAGATAAAACATTAACATTTAACCAGGCATGAACATATACGATTACTTGAAGTTTTACAGAAACGAATTGAACAAAATATATTTCAATAAAATTACAAACAAACAATGAAGAAGATTGAATTTTTTCATGAATATACAATTATACAATAGATCAAATTGTTCCAACAACTCCTATTATTACAGAAACATTACACTATAATGATTATTATTCTGTTAAACGAAATAGTTCAAATGATCAATGAGCATGATTATTAGCATATAATTATATGATTTCTTATGAATGATCTCCTATAAAAAACTGAACAACAGATACAACATATCTCAACATATTTAAATCTGACATCCAAAACTACAATACTATTTCTATAAAAATTCAAGCAAAAGATAAAGTAAACAATGTAAGTGAACGATCTATTCCAACATCAATAACAATAACACCTACACAAACAACATCCGATACTATTCCAAACCAATTTAGTTTTTCAAAAACAACAAGTGCAAAATTAAATACAACATATACATCAAACGAAATAGTAATTAGTGGATTAACTCCAAACATATCAATACCAATTAATGCATCAACAGGTTCATTATATATCAACAACACCCAAGCTACAAACAATTCTGGACTTGTAAAAAATGGAGATATCGTTTACGTAAAACTAAAATCTAGTACTACCTATAATGAAATTACTCAAACAACAATTTCTGCAAATGGTATTTATGCTATATATAGCGTCACTACAGAATCAAAAGTGACAAGCAATATATCTTTTATAGACGAATTGAAAAAGATACTAGAACAACTCAAAGAACAAGACGAAACAAATTCATGAAATACATCAACAACAAATACGGGAATTGATACAAAATGGATAAGCGCTCCTTATACAGCACCAAACGGAAAAATATATAATTTGTATAGAACTGTAGATTGAAGATATAGTGCATACAATTTTATTTACAAAAGATATTTCTCATCATTAACTGAACTTAAACAATATATCAATAAAAACAATCCCAGATAAAACATATTAAACAATTTTTATAAAAAAAGACAAGTACTAAAAAAAGAAAAAACAGCATCAAAATAGCCAAAAAAGAAAAATACTCTATAATAGAGGTATATTTTACTTGGTATGGCTTTTTGATGAAGCAATTACAACGAAAAAAACATCTTAAAAAATTGATGTTTATCCAACATGTAATCATTTCAGCTATAGTTTGTTTAGGAATTGGGTTTGTTATTACAAAAACTATGGCGTGGGAGAATACAACAACACGAGATAATTCAAAATATCTTGATAATTTTTTTTGGGAACAAAATCCAACAAACGGAGATATTTTTGATGCACTTTATAGCGGACAAACAGCATATACAAGATATATGAGTGGATATAATTTTCAAAACAATTCCTGTAATAAACAAGATATTAAATATCAAATATATACATGAGGAAACCAATTTACATTTTTTCCTGAAGTGATTACAGGAAACACAATCATTGTATTATCATCCGGAACATATGTAAATATGAATTCCAAAATAATCTTGAGTGGAAATTGTATTGCTTTATTGGGAAGTGGTAAAGTAACTTTTTGAGGAATAATTCAGAGAGACACATCATCAAAATACACAATAATAGACAATATCACACACAATGATTATGCAGTTATCTCTCCAGATTATACTACACAAACATGAATTTCTCTACAAATAGTAAATAGTTGAGCATTTTATAGTATAGAGGGAGATATTGTTGGTAATACTTTATCAGGAATTTTATATGATATAATAAATCACAAGGCTATTACCCTAACAAAGGAAAACAATATAAACAATATAGATCTCAACATTTTTGACATATACAACCATATAAATCATTTTAATAAAACAATTGTTCACGATTCAATATTTCCAACATTAACAAGCGTTATTGTTTCTACAAATGCACCAATCCAAAGCTGATGAATATATAATACTTCAATAAAAATTGAGGGAGATGATACTAATCTTTCATGAATTACCAACAATGGAATTATACTTAACTGAACATCTACGGTGGTAAATGCTCAATGAATTTACAAAATACAAGTAAGTGACAAAGCTGGAAACAATACAGGAATCTCTTTCGAAATTGACACTACTCCACCTGCTATAAATATTGTGAAACCTGCTAGTGGAGAAAAAATAGAAAGTCCCACGTTACAATTATCTTGGATAACTCAAGAAAACACAGCAAGAATTTTTTCTCAAATCTATAAAGTATATAGTGGTTTTGAAATAATAAGTAGTTGAACAGTTACTCCATGAATAACCAATGTAACAGTAGATACCATTCTAAACGGAACCTATAAACGACAAATCATTATACAAGATACAGCTGGAAATATAGCAACAGGTGAAGCATCAAATATTAAATTTACAAAAGTACCTAGTATATTCAGTACTATTCATGGATACTCTTACGCAAACAAACGATATACCAACAATGATCCAACTATTACATTTTCAGGAAATAAAAATTTTTCTTATGAAATATATACAGGATCAACAGGACAATTCTTGGTAAAAACAGGTAAATATTTATGATCAAATATTACAGAAAGCGTATACCGAGGGTGAATATCTACATGAGATGCAAAAGTAACACTAAAATATACAACTTTAGACCAAGAAACTGGAGCTATAGTTATAGATTTTTTCATTGACAAAATAGTCCCTAGTACAATACTTACTCCATCAAGAAAAGGGAAAACAAACATTGTTACTCCTCTTACCTATATTTGGACAGTAAACAAACCAGATACCATGATCAAATATTATAATTTTCTTATGAATGGAGCTATTGTATATAGTGGTACAAACAAACAATACACTACATCGACGCTTCAACCTAATGGTGTTTATATAGCTCAAGTAAAAACATACGATATTGCTGGAAATGTAAGTGAATCTACAGCTGAAACAACTATCGTAGATCAAACTGCTCCAAGTATTTATAATGTAGTTCAAAATTGATTTTACAATACACAACCTTACCCAATTATCCAAGATGAAAATGGAGACCCTATCCATGTAACGTTAAGAAAAAATGGAAATAATGTATTATCGTGAATTCAAAATTCTCCTTATGTAATACAATTAGAAGGAGGCGAAGCAGAATATACTATTATAGCAAAAGATACCGCAGGAAATAGTACATGAATAACATTTAAAATAGATACAACAGCTCCTATAGTTAACGGTATTAGACCTACAACAGGAATAATGATAACAGGAAGTAATTCAATTTATTTCCAATGGACAGGATATGATACAAACATTTCTTGATTCTTATTTAATTTACGAAGTAATTCTTTTGGAAATTACAATACATGAATTTGGACAACTAATAAAGAAATAACAATTCAGAATTTAAATAACGGTATATATTATCGAAAAGTAAGTGCTATTGATATGGCAGGAAATACAACAACAACGAACACATATGATTTTACAATAAAAGTACCACTTACTGGACAAATAACAATTAGTTGAGCCTTATACAATAATAAACGATATACAAATAGCTGAAATATTATCCTTCTTTCAAATATTAATAAACCAACTATAGCTACAATAACAGGAGATATTATCGGACAATACGGTTCACAAGTAATCAATAAAGAAGTAGCTGCAGGAAATCAAACGATATCTATTCCCGCATCACCAGGAGAATGAGAAAAAAATATTTATGTAAAATTAGATGATTATCTAGAAGGAAACAGTATTTATTTTACTAAAACAGTTATTATTGATCAAAGCGCTCCAAGTAAACCAGTATTAACAAGTATAAATAATCAAATATATACAGGAAATGCAACAATAACACGATGAGCTTCAACTGATAGTTGAGCGTGAATTAAAGAATATGCGTATCAAATAGAACAAAATAATCAGATTAAAAAATCATGAGTAGTGACAAGCACAACATTATTAATACAAAATATGGAATTAGGACTCCAATGAACATATAACATAAAAATCAAAGCTATTGATAATGTAGGAAATAGTAGCGAACGATCTGAATATGCAGCATTTACTCAAATAGGAATACCAGATACTTCTCCGGATTTATTTAGTTTTTCTAGACAAACAAATGTAGAAAGAAACAAAACATATAAATCAAACACGATAACAATATGAGGATTAAGTTTAAATACTAGTGTTGTAGCAAATATTGATAAATGAAAATTATTTGTAAATGGAAGTAATGCTGGAGATTGATATATGGTAAAGAATTGAGATATTCTTTATATAGAGTTAGAATCTAGTAGTAGTTATGATACAACAACAGCCTCAACATTAACTATTGGAGATAAACTGGCTACGTTTAGGATAACTACAGCAACAAGATATTCATACAATGATGACGATGATGATTATGATTATGAAGATCTAGACGATGATGAAATAGATGAATTAGAAAGAACATATGAACTTATAAACATTCTAGATATCAATCTCAAAATAAAATTCAAAGATATGTTAGAAGATAAAATAGATGAATTAGAAGACGAATGAGGGAACCAAAGAGAAATAGAAAAATTACGCTATATTTACGATCGTGTAGTAGAAGACATTAATGGAACATCAGATAGTACTTACAAAGCTCCAAATGGAAAAAATTATATTATTGTCTACAAAAAATGAGTAGGATACTCCTCTGTTAATTTTAGTGAAAAAAACAGAACAAAATATTTCAGCACATTAGATGAAATCAAAACATTTATAGACAAGAACAATCCAAAAGTAAGTTATAAAGTAGATACTTCTTGGAAAACTTCAACATACAAAGCTCCAAATGGAAAAACATATAGCATTTTCAAAACTACGAATGGACAATACGGTTCATATAATATGGTTATTCCAAAATTATTTACCACCCTTCAAGAACTGAAAAATCATATCAACAAAAATAATCCAAAAAAATAATTATACTCTTTTATAGAGATCTTCTATTTTTTCTGCAGTAACATCCCAAAAAAAATCTCTTTTCGGCAAAACAGGCAATGATTCTTGCTGGTCTTTTATAGTAAGAATTGCGTCTAATATTTGTTTTGATGATCATGGTTGCACAAAAAGAACCAATCATCAAACAACTTCTGGAATCGATGCAACCGCTGTTGTAATTAATGGTTTTTCCATAGCTACTGCTTCTGTATGAACAGATCAAAATCATTCCGAAAAAGAAGGTGCTACAACCACATCTGAAGATGAAACCATAACACGAAGCTCTTGTTTAGAAACTCCTTCAAAAATTTGAATCTGACGAGCAAATCAGAATTTTTCTAGAAAATGTAAACGATGTAATATCTTAGATTTTCTCTTGGATTCAATAATATTAAATACAAATAAAACAGTTGGATCATACTTTATCATTTGAGGAATACAATCAATAAGAGCATCTAATCACTTAGATTTTCATGCATGACCATAATAAAGAACAATAAACCTTCCATTCCAAGAATTTTCTTTTTTCCAATCAAGAATATCATATTCAGAAACATGTTTTATATTCCAAAAATCATAATCAACACCATTATGAATCAAAGAAAGTTTATCATCACTAATACCATAAAGTAATCTAAGAGAATTTAACGTGTATTGAGAAACACAATGATAAACAGTATATGGCATAGCAAAAAGAATCTTCTCAAAAAGATAATATACCCTTCACCAAAACCATCATTTATAAAATAACCATAATCTTCAAAACACCTCATGAACGGTAAGAATAACTTTTTTTTTAAATAGCTTTCCCAAAATACTAGCAGGAAATCATCCTACATAAGTACTGGCATGAATAATATCATATTTTTCGTTTTTTAAAAGAAAAAATCCTTTAATTAAAGCATAAAATAAAAAAGAAGATCTAGAAGATCAAACTCTATATATTTCCCCATAAGATTTTTTTTCATAAGAAGGAAGTTTTTTATCAAAACGACTCGTAACAAGGGTTATATGATGTCATTTTTTTTCTAATCTTTGAATTATTTGTTCAAAAACAGTTTCTACACCTCAACAATGAGGAAGATAATAATCCAAAAACAACAATATGCGCTTTTTCATAGGGATTTTTTACAGAAAAATCAAAACAAACCCATTTTAGTAATATAAAATCAAGATTCAAGAGATTATAAAAAGACAATCACATAAAAAAAACGCAAAAATTTGACAAATTTCATTTTTCTCGATACAATTATATAAGATTTAGTTTTCCAAAACAAGATGAAACAAAAAATGAAAATAAGAACAGAAAAATTATTCAATCACCTCCACAAAGTCAAAAGAAGACATGTTGAGAAATTTATGCATACTCGAGCACATACTCACCATGCTATGATCCATATAGGAGAACTTTTGGTTATAGGAATGGTATGATTTTCTAGTTTATTATTTGCAAATTACAACAATTCATATCAACATTTACATAGAAATTCAACACAAGAAATAACGCAATCGTTGGCGAAAGCGATAGAACAACAAAAACAAAAAACAAATGAAAGTAAAATTATTTCTGTACGAGAAATGGATGGCAATGTGAACAACACATTTGCACCTTGATATTGTACATATGGAGCAGCTCGTATTTCTCCAGAATTTTTTCCCTATTCCGAAGATAAAATGTCTCAAGAAAGAACTCGATGAGGAAATGCAATAGATCGATGTGAAAATGCAGAAAAAGCTGGTTTCAGAATAGGAACAGCACCAACAGTTGGATCACTTATCGTATATAAAAAAGTAGGAAGCAATACAACATTTTGACACGTAGGAAAAGTTATGTATTCCAACAGCAAATATAAATCATTAATAGTAAGGGATATGAACTGGATAGCAAAATTCGTAATGAGCGATCGTTGGGAATCTGCAGACAATGAAAATATTAAATGTTACATTTATCCATGAAAAGAAGAAAAAGATTCTATAGAACAAAGCACATGATCAATAGGAACAGATAAATTTACCGTTTGAAGTGGTGAAAACCAACTAAAAGAGCAACAACCTGAAACAAATACTAAACCTGAAATAACTCCTGAAACACCAAAAACAGAAGAACAACCAACCCACAATGCACCTGAAAATCCAATAAACGAGGAGCAACCAGAAATAAATAAGGAGCAACACTTTACTCAACCTCCGGCTCGATATACAGAAGCTTCTTGAAAAAGAAATACCTAATTATGATAAACAAGAATTCATTATAGAAACAAATGATAATTTTTCAGATATCAGTAAACACTTTTTATCTCAACATGAAATAAAAATCGTTATTAATAAAAAAGATAAACTAACTGTGTGAGATACTATAAATCTAGAAATACATATAATCAACAAAGAGACAAAAGAACCTTATCAATGAATTCTTCCTTTTATGCTAAACAGCATAAGTCAAAATAACGTATTAGAAGCCTCATTAAAAACAATTCAATTGCTTCATAGCCAATGAAATATCATTAATTTCAAAGCAAAAGAAAAAGGATCATCGACTATTTTATTGACTATTGATAATCAAAAAATAATAACAATCCCTATGGTCATAGAATAAACAAGATTTTTACATATTAACCACCTTAACATAAGGTGATACAGCACTTCATTCAATAACATCATTAATAATAACTATTTTATGTCCTTTTTTAATAAATCAATTTTCCTCTAAATGAGAAAGAGCCTTTTTTTCATCTTCCAAAGGATATTTTCCCCATGAGTCTAATAGAAATGGATAGATTGCAAATAAGAAATTCATAGATCTGAGAACATGGGCATCCTTAGTAAAAGCAAAAACAGTATGATTTGGTTTAAATGCCGAAACAACTCTTGCTAAAAATCATGAATTAGTAAACAAAACAATACAATCAGCCTTTACTTCATCAGCAACAAATAAAGCATTTTTTGCTATCATTTTTTTATCTAATGCATAATTGGTTGTAAACGTAATTTCAAAGTCTTTGTGTTTATTATTTGTATGTTGTTCTGCTTCCAAAATAACATCAGTCATCATTTGACATGATTGAATAGGAAATTTACCAACAGCTGTTTCATCAGAAAGCATTGTACAATCTGTTCTCAAAATAACAGAATTGTAAACATCAGAAACTTCAGCTCTTGTTGGGAAAGGAGATTCTACCATACTTTTTAAAAGCTCTGTAGCAACAATAATAGTTTTTCCATAAGTAAAACAGGTATCCATAATAACCTTCTGATAATATGGTAATTTGGAAATTTCTATTTCTACTCACAAGTCACCCCTTGCTACCATAATTCCATCAGATTCTTTGACTATTCCCTCCAAATTATCTAATGCTTCTTGATTTTCTATTTTAGAAATAATTTGAATATGCTGAGCATTGTGCTGTTGAAGTAAGCTTTTTATTTCAAGCACATTACTTTGATGTCTAATAAATGAAGCAGCAATAAAATCAACATTATGCTGAATTCCAAACAAAATATCTTTTTCATCTTTATCTGTAATACCCGGCAATTTAAGAGAAACTCAAGGCAAATTAACATGTCTTCTTGATCAAATACTATGGTCATTTAATGCTTCAACAACAACATGTGTTTTTTTTACTTCAATAACTTTAACTTTTAACAATCAAGAATCAATAATTATAATCTGACCTTTTTTTACATCTTCAAGAAGATAGTGATAATCACAATAAATATCTTTTGGATTTTCAACCAACGATTCATCAACAAAAATATTAAATTGTTCTCATTTTTTTACAAGAATTTTTTCTTGAACATTTCCTGTTCTAATTTCTGGTCATTTAGTATCCAAAAGTGTACTTAAATTTGTTTTTCAAGATTGATTTAATTCTTTTATAAGCTGGAGAAGTTTCGCAACTGCTTCATGCTGAGCATGAGAAAAATTAAATCTAATAATATTTGCTCCAGCAGTATATAATCAAATTAACTTCTCTTCATTACAATTGATATCTGAAACAGTAGCAATAATTTTCGTTTTTTTTAGGGAATTCATTGGAATATAATATAACAATAAAATGAATACAAAATTACAAGGATAAAATATAGTAATTTCCTTTTCATTTTCACGAAAAAAGAATATTTATAATAAAATAAAATTGACAATTGCAAAAAAAATGATGAAAAGTATTCACCTTAAAGCAATAAAAATCAGAATTTTTAAAAATATTTATCTAGCCACTTCCAAAATGATCGACTATTATATGATATTTCTTTTTCTTCCGGAGCTACGGTATTAATCAAATCTCCTACTGTTGGTACGGTAATATCATAATTTTGCACAACATAATCTCTATAGGTCATCTTTTTAAACGTACATGTCCTCTGTGTATAAGTTCATTTCAAAGACCCAGAGACACAAAGCCTTAATTCAACTTCACAAGGAACATCAATAAGACCTACAGATGTTTTATATGCTTTTACAAATTGACCATTTTTTACTTGTTCTCACCATGGAGTAACACATATTTTATCTTTTGATAAAGTTTGAGAAACAGAGTTATTTTCTGAAGGCCTTCCAGAACTAGGTGATCACCAAACATCCCTAGGAGTTGTCGATGTATCAATCTTTCCATGAAGATCAAAATTAGCTCAACTCAATGATGGAGCCTGTGGTTGAATAAACGGATCAATAGGTTTTTGAGCATAAGAAACCGCTTCTGGCCTTACATAAGAATACAACGTATGTTCTTTACAAGATTTTTGAGGATAAGATCCAGTAAGTTTTCAATCATTACAATATCTTTTTTGGACATTACAAAGATTTGTTACATCTTTTCTCTGTTCATATGCTAACACAAAATCTTTATGAGCAACATATTCTCACCATGGAGTAATACAAATAGATGGTTCTTTCACCATATCTGTTCAAAAACTTACTACTCATGATGAAAGTATAAGTGGATTTTCACTATTTCAAGATAAAGTAGTTGTTCAAGATAAAGAAACTACTCACGAAAGAGAGTCATCAGACAAAATATTTTCTTCAAATGGGAAAGAATCTTTTTCGGGAAGTGGTATATTTTGAGAAGAATTAGATGATCATTGAACGTTTTCTGATTCTTCATTAATATTTTCATCTTCAAAAAGATAACTCCAACTATCTGCTGCTGAGTGCATTCAGGAAGGAGTATCCATAGACCAATCTTTAGCTGTTCATGGAAGAACAAAAACAACTTCTTCTGGGGAATTTGAAACTTTTATCCAAAAAGATTCTTGTTGAGTAATAAGCAAAGCACAAAAAAACATCAAAAACCAAACAACAAAAAATCTTCTAAGAAGTTCTCAAAAACCAACTTCTTTAGTAGAAGATATTACACTGTTTTTAATTATTTTTTTTCTACGAAGAGCTTTCATACCAAAAATATCGAAATAAAGATACTTAAGTATACTCCAAAACTGGAAAATTGCAAATTTTTAATAAAATTATTGAATAATTCAACTTCCTATACATTCATTCTCTATATAGGCAACAACAACTTGACCAGAAGCTACAGCTCGTTGCGGTTCATCAAAAGAAATTTTCATTTTTTCATT
>CAZUIS010000006.1:0-23671 GCA_964620295.1 uncultured Candidatus Peribacteria bacterium | reverse complement strand
CTAGAGTTATCACTGAAATTTCTCACAAAAGCAACTATGAAACTATTAAGATAGTACCAGTTCATCGAATCATTGATGAAACCAAAAGAGAAAAAGATCCTATCGGAATGAAAGGAAAAAAACTAGAATTAGTCGCTGATGTCTTTATGATCCCCAAAAATTTATACAATGGATTAATAGACTCTTTCGAAAGAATAGGAATCAAAATAACAGATATTGTTCCAAATATTATTGCTGCTAGTGAAATAGCATTGGATTATGATCATAAAGATCTTGGAACTATTCTCATTGACATAGGAAAGAATCAAACAAGTTACGTTATCTATGAAGATTGATATACATTGGGATACGGTGTCGTTCCTATGGGAGGAGAAGATGTAACAAAAGACATTTCTATAGGAATGCAAATAGATATCAAAGAAGCTGAAAATATTAAAAAATCTTATGGGTCAGCAATTGTATTTAAAGATAAAATAAAAGACGATAGCGGTCTTGATATATTATTCTTATCAGATATAATTAACGCTAGATACGAGGAAATTTTCAATAAAATCAACAAACATCTTCATCAATTAGACAAAGAAGGGAGATTAGCTGGAGGAGTAATTCTTATTGGAGGATGATCAAAGATAGGTAACATCGATATTTTAGCAAAAGATATCTTTAAGTTAGCAACCTTTTATGGTAAAGATAATGTACTAAATCTTTGAGATATTTCAAACAATCAATTATTTACAAACGTATTATGAGCTTATCTACGATCAAATAAATATACCGAAGGGAGAAAAACATCTTTTAAATTAAACTTCGATATCATAGGAAGCATTACCAAATTCTTCAAAGAATTGTTCTAAAATAATAATCAAACAAAAAAAATTATACATTATACATTTTTAATTATTAATTTTTAAACGAATGGTTATACAAGAAGTTAATCCAGAATTTATTCCAGGTGCTAAAATCAAAATCTTAGGAGTAGGAGGATGTGGAAATAAAGCTATAGATAGAATGATAACTGAAGGATTAGAAGGTGTTGGATTTGTTGCTGTAAATACTGATGCTCAAGATTTAGCAAGAAGTCTTGCAGATACAAAAGTAAATATCGGTTTAAATCTTACAAAAGGTCTTTGAGCAGGAGCAAACCCTGAAATAGGAAGAAAATCTGCTGAAGAAAGTGAAATGGAAATTAAAGCAGTACTTCAAGATACAGATATGATCTTCATTACTTCTGGTATGGGAGGAGGAACTGGAACTGGAGCCGCTCCAGTTATTGCTAATATCGCAAAAAACATGGGTATTCTTACTGTTGGAATTGTAACAAAACCATTTAGTTTTGAATGAAGAAAAAGAGAAACTAATGCTGAAGAAGGACTTAAAAAAATGAAAGAAGCAGTAGATACACTTATTGTAATACCAAACGATAAAATTTTCACTGTTATCGATAAAAAAACAACTTTCAAACAAGCATTCACTATGATTGACAAAATCTTATTCTTAGGAGTACAAGGAATATCTGATCTTATTGTAAAACCAGGAGATATCAATATAGATTTTGCAGATATCAAAGCTGTTATGACAGATTCTGGAAACGCATTACTAGGAATTGGTTATGGAGCTGGAGAAAAGAGAGCAGTAGATGCTGCAAGAAAAGCTATCGAAAATCCATTACTTGAAACAAATCTTGATGGAGCTAAAAAAATCATCTTTGCTGTTTCTGGAGGACACGACCTTACTCCTACCGAAGTAAGAGAAGCTGCTGCAATCGTTGAAGAAATCATTGATCCTGAAGCTAATTTCTTCTGGGGAATGACATTCGATGAAAGCATGGAAGATGAAGTAAAAGTTACCATCATCGCTACAGGATTTGAAGAACAAAGCAAAGAAACTATTCTTAAAACACCAAAAAGAGATATGCTTGGAAGATCTATCAAAAGAGAGTCAGAAAATTTCATTACAAGATTAACCAAACAAGAAACATCTACTTCTGAAATGAATGAACCTGAAATAGATTTAGATGCAGAAGAAGATATTGAAACACCAGCATTTATCAGAAGATCTCTCAATAAATAAATATATTTTCATAGAAGAAAGTCTGACTCATCAAAAAGTCAGATTTTTTCTTTTGTTTTTCACTTACTTTTTAGTATAAAGAATCCACACAACTATTTATCTATGCCACCATAAAAACATGTATTTTGCTATTTTATGAAAACATCCACAAATAAGTTTAGCTGAGCTCCAAAAACTCCAGCCAACATTTTTTCCTAGTACAAAAAAGTGAATAGTTCTTTTTGATACTAAAAATCCAGAACAATTAGCAACACTTGGATGATGTATCAAAAGTGGTATCGTAGTATTAGAAAAAGAGCTTCAAACACTTCTCCAAGACGTTAAAATTATAGGAATTCAAGAAGAAGCTATTGGAAAACATTTCAAAAGAACTATTGGTATCAGAAGATTTAAAACTGTTAAAATCAATCACACTGATAGAGAAATCAAAGAAAAAGGCAAAGAAATAATTAATCTCGATAACGGAAAATACGGAATAGTAGAGCAGTATCAAAACATTCCTCTCTACGAAACCATAGATTTTGAAAAACCTGGACGTAGTATGTCTATGGGAATGATGCCTGCAAAACTTACTCACATCTTAATAAATCTAGGAATCAACGAAACAAATTTAAAATTTAACACTAAAAATTTACCATTAATATATGATCCCTTCTGCGGATCTGGTACAACTAATTTTCTAGCAAATACATTGGGTTATAATACAGTTGGTTCCGATATAAATATCACATACGCGCAACAAAATCTTTTATGGCGACAAACCCACCATTTTTACAATACAAACGCCTCTATAGTTTTTTTCAACCACGACATAACCAAACCGTTTCCATCAAATATTCCTAATTGATCAATTATTGTTACCGAAGGTTGGCTAGGTCCAATTATTACAAAAAAAAGTAGTCCTGATCAAATTCAAAAAGCTCAACAGCAAATAACCAAACTCTATACAGATTTCTTTACAACAACACTAAAATCTGACTATTTTCAAACAATCGTTTGTACAATTCCATGGTATATTGGCCACGACAATACTCACGAACAACATTTTCAAAAAACAATTCAAGACCTTGGATACGAACGAAAAAGTATCAACGAAATTTACCAAAGAGAAGACCAACAAGTAGGAAGAAAAATTTGTATACTAACAAAAAAAAGGGAGGAATAAAATTCCTCCCTTTCTAATAATTTTTTTATGCTTCAATAGTTGACGGGGCAATAGATTTACCCAATAATTGAGCTACGTTTAAATGCTCAGAAACGATAGATTGAGAATCTTTCAGAATAGAAATTTTAATTGGATCAGAGTGATCCAAGACTGCATGATCTGGAACAATTAACGCTATCACAACAGAATAAATACATTCTGTTTTATGTTCTTTTATAGCAGATATTGCTGCATTAGCTGTTCTAAAAAGACCACGTCTTGGCTGATTGTAGACAGAACCTTCTGGGTATTCTTTTACCTCGTCTAAAGAAGCCGGAAAAAAATAGGTTAAATTCATAATTAATTTTTTTGGTTTTGTTTTTACGTTAACGAAACATACTATACATATATACAAAACAAAATCAATATTAAAAGCATACAAAAAACTTAACATTGACTTTCCCCCCTTTTTCCCTACAATCAAAAAGCAAAAAAAAAGCAAAAAAAAATGAAGAAACTCTTTAATAACGTAAAGAAACTCTTTAATAACGCAAAAAAACAGAAAGTCTTTAAAAAAAGATTTTGGTTTACTGTTTTTATTCTTTTAAAAACAGAGACCAAAAAGAAAGAATTTTGGATCGAATATATCACTATTTATATCTCGATCATTATTGTCACTATTGTCGTGCAAAAAGTTTTTTTGGGACTCAGTAACCAAATATTAACAATCTGTCTATTAAAATCTCTAGCTTCAACATTTCCAACTATTATGATAATAATTTTTGGGAAAAAACTCACTATTATCAATAAAAGTAGATTTAGAGAAGCTATGTTATATAGCTTTTCAAGTTTACCTTACACTGAAATCGGGGTAATTATTGGATACGAGAATTGGATAACCATTGGTAAAGCTACTGGATTGTACATCATAACCTATTTTATTATCGGATTGTATAATAGACACTACATGCAGTTGATAAAGAAAATGGTTATTGTTAGTTCTAGAGTCCCTCAAAAGACATTAAACACGACAAAAAAAATAATCAAGAAAAGAGCATACTGAATTAGTATTCTCTTTTTTTAATTGAATTCTAAGAAGAAATATATATAATGAAAGAGCAAAATAAAAACAAACAACAATGATAACAAAGAACAATCGTTATGTGACTCATATTGGAGTAACAGTAATCCCAGAAACAAGAAGAAAACGTCTGATATTCTACACACAAACAGATGAAAGCAAAAAAAACAATATGTTTTTTTTAAGACTTTCTGAACTATCTTCAAAAGAAGATTTTATCAACAATTTGATTACTCTAGGGAAAATTATTCCTCTAAAAAATCCTTTCTTGATAGATAGTGAATTAACCATGGTGTGGCTGGACGAAGAAGGAAAAGTTTTTCTCGGAAAAAATTCTGAAGGAAAACATTTTATGAAAGAAATTTGCAGATATAAGGAATTATTTGAAGAAGTCAGAGTATAATCTCTGACTTCTTTTAAAAAAAATAAAATAAAGAAGTCAATGAGATAGATAATATAAATAAACTATTGCAATAATTATTTTTTTCTATAAAAAAATTAAAACATTTTATATTAACACATATCACATGTTATACAGAGAATTAGTTGATAATTCCATTATAGAAAAATTACCAAAAATACACTATATATCCCAAGAAAGAAAAAATCTGATTTTAGACAATCTCAATACAACTATTGATGAGAGATTTTCTGGGTTTCAACACACCATACTACCAAGTTGAAGAAAACATCAGAATTATGAATGATTAGAGTCTATGGAATATTTAGACCCCTTTATTATAGATCAAAATAAAATTATTAATTCCAAAGCACTTAGAAGACTGAGCGATAAAGCGCAAGTATTACCCAATGTCAAAGAAGAGAACTCTCATATGCGTAATAGATTAACTCACACCTTAGAAGTAGCAGAACTAAGTAGCATTTTTTGTGATATGATGAACCATCATTTTTCTCTCCATAAGTTGCCTATTAGACTAAACAAAGAATTATGTAAAGCTATTGCTTTGGGTCATGACATAGGACATACCCCGATGGGACATATCGGAGAAGATTTTACTACAAAAAAAGCAGGAAAAAATTTCAATCATAATATTTTTTGAACTGTTGTTGCAGAAGAAATAGAAAGAAAAGGGAATGGATTAAATCTCAATAAAGAAACATCAATAGGAATTCTTAATCATACAACCAATGGAGGATCTCTAGATTTAAGGAATCACCCTCAAGAGTATGCGGTAGTAAGAATTATGGATAAAGTTGCCTATGTATTAGCAGATTTCAATGATGGACTCAGACAATGATATATTGATAAAAATATAACGTCTTTATTTAATACATTAGGAAAAGATCAAAGAGAAAGATCTATAACCATTCTTCAATGTCTTGTAGAGGAAACTTTTGAAAATTGATATGTAACTTTCGGAAACAGTAAAATAGGTGAAATATTTAAAAATATAAAAAATATTCTTTTTGATGAATATTATGCGAAAGTAGACAAAGAGCGATCAGAAATAGCAAATAATAAGCTAAATATAGTTTATGATTTTTTCAAAAAAGAACGACCAGATACTGATTCAGCGATATCATTAGCATTGCTAACAGATGTTGAAGTTCTCAAAATAAGCAAAATATTAAAACAAAACCCAAATATTTCTTATCAAGAATTACTCAAAAATTATCATATTGGATTAAGTGAAATTTTACCCTATATTGATGGAAGAAATATCAATTGGGAAATACCATCTTTAGGAGAAAAAAAAGAAAACAAGAAATCACCCTTAGAAATCGAGAAAAAATTTCTTGTAAAGATTTTACCCATGAAGTTAGAATCATATCCTTATGCGGATATTATCCAATGATATATATCTATGAACGATTCAAATGAGGTAAGAATCAGAAAAACAATAAAATCTGATGGAACAACAACATATACAAGAACAATCAAAGAAGATAGAGGAGGAGGTATTAATGAAGAGTTTGAAAAAGAAATATCTCAAGAAAAGTTCGAATATCTCTTTCAATTTACCAATAATCAGATAGTATCCAAAAGACGTTATTATATTCCAATAAATGAAAAATTAATTGCAGAATTAGATATTTTCCCAGACGAAGATCCTATTGTAGAAGTTGAATTTCCAAATATAGAATCGAAAGAAAGGTTTATTCCACCTGTACGATTTGGAAAAGAGGTAACTTGAAACAAATATTACAAAAATAGCCATAGAGCATTGAGAAATGCAGAGAAATAATTTTCACACGACTTGAAAAGAAAATAGAAAACCATATAGAAGACACAATTTTATTTTTTCTAAACAAATATGGAAAACACAACCGTGATCAAAGACACAACAGCAAATCCAGCTCCATTAGGACTATTAGGATTTGGTATGACAACTATTTTGCTCAACATTCATAATGCAGGATTTTTTGAACTCAATGCTATGATAATGGGTATGGGGATTTTTGTGGGAGGACTTGCTCAAGTTATTGCAGGAATCCAAGAACGAAAAAAGAATAACACCTTTTGAGCTACAGCATTTACTGCATATGGATTCTTCTGGATTGCATTAGTAGCTACATGGTTATTACCAAAAACAAGTATGGCAGTGACCAAAGCTGATGAACTTTCTATGGGATTTTTCTTGGCTGTATGGGGATTATTTACTTTATTTATGTTTATCGGTACACTAAAAATAAATAGAGCCCTCCAAGTAGTTTTCGCTTCACTTACAGTATTATTTACGCTCTTAGCAATAGGGGATTTCACAGGAATTGAACTCATCAAAACTATTGCAGGATATGAAGGAATTTTCTGTGGACTATCAGCTATCTACGCGTGTGCAGCCCAAATTCTAAACGAAGTCTATGGGAGGAACGTATTACCTTTAGGAAAGATTAAATAAACAAAAATAAATTTCATAATTTAAAAGAAACCTGGCTATTTACCAGGTTTTTTCTAAATATTCTGTAAGATTTTCTCTATTTTTAATGTTCTTCTCAATGAAAAACAACAACCAATTTCAGTAATTTCAGAATACGATCCAGGGTTCAAACTAATATGACCATCAACAATAGTTATCATAGTTTGATAATTAGGAACACGAACACAGAACCAATTAATTTTTTTAAAATTTCTTTCTAAAAGGTTTTTTCCTTGAAGAAAATAAATAAGATCATTTTTACTCAAAAACAAATTTTGCAAAGAAGATGTAGTAAAATTTGTCTTCGGAAAGGGATTTTTCCCCAAAAAATATCCATAATAATATCTTTCCATATTTTTATTTTTTTTCTTATATTACAGATATTTTACTTTATATCAACCTTTTTCTTACAAAAAACAAGACTCAAACTGACAAAACAATACTGGTTAGAAACGATTGTATTGTAATATATTTAAAAAATGAAGTAGGAAACAATTGGATCAACATGCTTGATTGATCAAAAGCCCAATTACCTTGAGGAAAAAAAATATAATGAAAAGAAAGAAATAATGATTGGAAATCAACAAAAACAGCAATAATTACCAATAAAATTAAAAGCAAAGAAAGCAATGATCACCACAAAAATCACACAGCAATCTTTTTATTAAATTTCAAATAGGAAAACAGAATAAGGATACTGCCAAAACCAAGTAATGCAGCAATTTCTACCAAAGAAACTATAGTAAATATATACGTAACATCTTGTAAATGACTAAGTTCATTGTTTGTAAACAACGAAGAAAATTGCCCAAGATATGCAGGAGATACATAAGGCAATCCATAAAAGAGGATTGGAGACAAAATGAAAAGGACAACCAAGCAACAAATAAAAACAATGAGCAATAGTATACTAAAATATGGGTTTTTCATAGCTCATTATACAAAATAAATACATTCAACTATTACCTGGATAATATGACTCAGTAATTTCATTACAAGGGAAATAAAAACAAGAAGAAAATCTCTATTTTTTTCGTTTGATTTCTTGCAAAAGAACGATAAAATTCCAAAAAGCAATCTTTATACAACTAAATTTTCTATGTACCTAGACAATCCTGAAATACAGAGAAAAAAAGCAGAAAGCACCAAAAAAAAATGGGAAGCACTTGTTTTTGGCAACAAACCATATCCATGTACCAAATGTGGAATAGCCAAGCATCCTAGTGAATTCGTTATTCATCGAATGAATAATCATCGAGTAGGGAAGTACCGTTACCTCTACGAATGCAAAGAATGCAAAAAAAATAGAACTTACCACCAAAGAAACCAATCCAGAGAAACCATAGAATGAGCCATAGAAATCATCATCAAACAACTAGAACAATGAGCTCAAAAAAGAAAAATTCCATTCAACATCAGCTCAGATGATCTCTTAGCCTTATGGAACAAACAACAAGGGAAATGTTATTACACCTGATATAACATGGAATACGGATTTGTTCATTATAAACCAGGCAAAGAATCAGACAAAACCAAACGACAAGTTTCCTGTGATAGACTGAATAATGATAGAGGGTATGAGAAGGGGAATATTGTCTTATGTTGCACTATCCTCAATAAAATGAAAAACACATTATCCCAAGAAGAGTTTTATAAAATATGTAAAGATATAACATGACACCAAAAGTAAGTTTTATAACAGGAAATCCAAAAAAATTTTCTGAAGTAGCAAAAAATATTTCATCCAAAATAATATTGGAACAATTGAGTATAGATCTCATAGAACCTCAATGTTTATCATTACGAGAAATCTCTGCACACAAAGCAAAACAAGCTTTTGAAATAACAAAAAAACCAGTAATAGTAGAGGATAGTGGTGCGTTTTTTGATGCTTATAATGAATTCCCAGGAGCTTTTACCAAATTTATTTTTAATCAATTAGGTATAGAAGGATTAAAAAAAATTCTTCAAGAATCAAACACAGGTAAATTTGTAACTATTTTAAGTTATATGGACGATACATTATCAGAGCCATTGCAATTTATAGGAGAAATAACCGGTAAATTTGCTTTTGATCACATCCAATGAGAAATAGATCATCATATGCCATACAATCACATTTTCTATCCAGAGAATTCTGAGGTTCCAGCAATAATGATTTACGAACAACGAACTCAGGATAACCACAGACAAAGAGCCGTAAAAGCTTTTAATAAGCGGATTGAACTTCATAATCGATAATAGAACTTTGCACAATGTATCTTGTTTAACTTTGCAATAATATATAAAAATATGTGCAAACATTTGAAATACAAAACAATAAGCCAATTAAAATACAATATATTTTTATAAATTTTATTTCTAAAAATAATCCTTTAATATTTTTCAAAAACCCAAAAAAAATTAAAACGAGAGTCACCTTTCTATAAAATAGGTTTTTAATCACTTCAAACTCTTCTATATCCTTATTTTCAACAAAAAACACCAATTATCACCAATAAAGCGAATCAAATTCGACGAAAAAATTCATCGAGTCGAGGAAACCTCAACTGAGCATAAAAAAACAACGAATTTGATTCGCCACAAATCAAGAAAATACCAAATGTGAAAAACAATTTTTCCAAACAAAAACAATCCAAATTTTCAAAAAAAATCAGAATTTTTAAATATTTTATTATGTATTTTATATATAAACCATTTTTTTATTAAAAATTTAAAATATACATGTAAAATAAAAAAAATTCTCCTCTGAATCAAAAACAGGGGAGTACTCCTCTGCCAAAAAGCATCAAAAACTCCTCTATTGATTTTATCTACAACATTATTATATTGAAAAACAGATTTTTTATTGTTATACAAAGAAATATGCACAAAGACACTCCTCTCCTCTCAAAAGACATAATTAACAAAGGAGAAAAATACATTACACTATGAATTTATTATATTCTTCCCATTATCATTATAATTACACTTATTTCAGCCACACTTACAACAAACAACATAGGGTTTTCATGGCAAGAATTTCGAGGAAATCGAGGTCGAAAACTGTTAAGCATAGTATTATTTATAAAACCAATTACTTTTTTGGGAAAAAAATACCTTAACGCAGAAGAAATATCAATTAAATATTTCATAGAAACACTCAAACAACTTCCAAAAAAAATTAAAACCAATCCTGAAGAAATAAATAGTAATGCAATTCCAAAATATATACTCCCCTTTCTAAGAGATAGTATCTATAGCATTTCATTATACCTTATGAAATTCAGAAGACAATTAGGTATCGCCTCATTTTGGTTCTTGTTAACACATGGAATGCTTTGGCAAATTTTTCGAGCAAGACAAGGATTTTCACTATTTTTCAATATAGGAAACACTGCAATATGGACATGAATAATAGCACTAATCGCATTATTTATTGGCGCTGGAACATCTAATTCCTATGCAATGAAAAAGCTTCAAAAAAACCGAAAGAATATTCAAATGGTTGCTTATTTAGCCTTCTTTTTTGGAGCAATCCATACAGAAAAAACATTTTGGCTTATTGTTTATTTCGTAGTAAAATACTTCGAACGAAGAGATACAGGATTATTAAATCTATGGAAACAACGAGGAACACAACAGTGGGAAAAAATAATAACTCACCCTAAAACAATAAATCTACGAAACACAATAAAAAACAATAAAAAAATAACTGAAATAAGAGCCAAAATTTGCAAAAAATAATATTTCATCTATAATTAAGGAGAATTATTTATTCTCCAAACCAACATGCAATTAATTTCTATAAATATATCAAATCTCCTAAGTTTCCCGTACCAAGAACATTTTTCTGAAGAGAAAAAAATTCATTTTGATGTACATAAAAAATGAGGATTAAATATTCTGATATGACCAAATTGATCAGGAAAAACAAATTTTCTCGAAATTATTTCCCAAATAATCAAAATAGGATTAATAAAAGATTTTGTTTACCAGGAAAATAACAAAGAACCAGATCAAAGCATAAAAGAAAACCAATGGCCATTAGAAAATATGAAACCTCATTTTTCTTATACTGACAAACCATCTACTGTTGACATAGAATTTCATATATCAACAAATGACAAAGAAAACATGCTCTTTATACAAAAAGAAAAAGACATATTTTCCCAGATAATCAAGACATATTCTACAATAAAATATGATATTCCAACATGCAACAGTAATAAAATAAAAAATCTTCAAACACTCCATATTCAATTTTCCATAGATACACAAAACAAAACAGCACATATTATAAACAAACAAAAAAACAAAACAGAAGCCTTTGCTCTTCATTATTTAATCTATCAAGAACTCTTTCAATTGGGAATTATGATTTATAATACAAAAATTAAAAAATCTGATGAATTAGGACGATATCCTTTAAAAAATACATTTGGACAACTATATAATACAAGAAATTTTTACCATCTCAAAAAAGAATCAAATAACCATAATTTACGAGAAGAATTTATAAAAAAGAAAAATTATAGAGAAAACAATTCTTTACTGGGATATGCATTATGTATAAAAAAGCTTCATAACATTATTTCCCATACATCAGAAGAAAACAGAAATGAAATAATTAAAGAAAATACAATAACTGAAAAATACGTTGAACAACAACTAAACCATTCTCTCTTCT
Organism: uncultured Candidatus Peribacteria bacterium; assembly: GCA_964620295.1. Taxonomy (GTDB): domain Bacteria; phylum Patescibacteriota; class Gracilibacteria; order Absconditabacterales; family Absconditicoccaceae; genus UBA5124. Next base: position 11,828 of record CAZUIS010000006.1, on the reverse strand, counting down.
ATAACTCACTCAAAAAAAGCATTAAAAAATATTTAGAGTTAGATATCAAAGTAAAATATGAAAACAATCATATAGAACTTCTTTTTATCAATAGTTTACAACAAGAACAAACAATTCATAGTATTAGTAATGGTGAACAATCGCTTCTTATAATTCTACTAACAATTTATGGATACGATCTCAAAGATGGCTTATTAATTATCGACGAACCAGAACTTCATTTTCATCCACAAATGCAAAGAAGATTAGCAAAAATGCTAGAAAAGTTAAACGAAAATATAGGTACACAGTGTATTATATCTACTTACTCCCCTATTTTTATCGATGAAAAAAACATCACAAATGTATATAGATTTAGTAAGAAAAATTGAGAAACTCAAATAAGAATACCAGATAAAACAATAGGTCATGACGAATCTAGCTTAATACAAATTTTAAAATTTGAAAATGCTGCAAAAATCTTTTTTGTAGACAAAATAATTATGGTCGAAGGAGAAATTGACGCATATTTTTTCGAACACTACCTTCAATACTTACACAATTTACCAGAAGGGAAAGAAAAAATCAAAAATTACGAAATCATAAATATCAATGGAAAATGATCATACAAAAAACGAAGCACCTTTCTTAAAAAATTCTGAATTGAATCATATTTCATATGAGATTGGGACAATATTGTTGACTATTGATATATAACCCAACAAGATCTTAATTATTATTATAAACAAGCAAAAACATTTCACCACAACCATAAAAACAATGAAACAACAGACCAACGCTATTATGCAAGATTGGTTAATGCCGTAAAATACCTCTACCCAAATAAATATAGTACTATCTTAGAAAAAATAGAACTTTTATATGGGAAAAATATATTCATTTTAAAAAGATGAGATATTGAAACTTATCTATGAATAAAATCAAAATGATTGGAAGAAACAATTGCTTTTTGCCACAATTTTTTTGATAATCGACTAGAAAACAAAAACTTATTGGAACATAGAAAAGAATTAGAAAACATTATTTTTACTATTTTTTCCCAATAACATTTACATTAAGAAAATCATTATGATGGGAGTAAACTGGCTTTTGTGAGTTAGTAAAATTATTTTTCTTAACAGATGATTGATCTAACACAGATAAAGAATCTACCATAGTAGTAATATATTGATCAAGATTCTGGAACTGAATTTCTTGCATTTTTATTTTAAGATGTTGAATAAGAGCATCTTTATCTCTGAGTAATTTTTCTTTTTCTTGAAGAAGAAAAAACATTTTATTGACTACATATTTCAGTATTTTTTGATTTTTTTGCTCTAAAGATCATATAACAGAATCTTTTTGCATCAACAAACAATCTTTTTCTTTTATGAGATCCAGGATTTTGCCATCCAAAAGCTTTTCCAAAGAGTCTTCAAGATCAAAATTTTCTACATCTTTATTCGAATTTTTATCGTATAAATCAAAGAAAATATCTTTTTTTAACCCATCGATTTCCTGTTTAAACTCAGCAGTTTTTTCAAAAGAAGTATCTTCAATAGTATACGATTTTTTAACAAGATCCGAAACTTTTTCATTCTTTATATAAGCCAATTCTTGCCTAAATTTTAACCATTGAAAAAACCTGACAATAAGTCATACTAATAAGAAAAATAACAATATTCAAGAAAACACCAACCAAAAATCAAACCAATCTATCTTCATAAAAAAAACTTAAAAGATAAACTCCTTTAAGCTTTTATATATATTAGAAACAAAAAGTCAACTACTTCTATTTAAAAAACAAAAATCATGCAATTATCAGGAAAACCAAAGTTAAAGCTATCAAAATAAGATTAATAAGCTTTTCATTCTTGATTGATGTTTTTAATTGAGATATCTTTTCTTCCAGTTTTTGTTTTTCTATAATCGCTTCTTGTTTTTCTCTCGTATAATCAGGCAAAGCAACCATATTTTGAATTTTCATTTCCAATTCTCAAACTCTTTGTTGGAGAACAAAAATAATTTTATTTTTCTCTTCAAGAATTTTTTCTTTCTCTTTAAAAATAAGAAAGAATTTTTCTAATTTTTGTTCAATCATAACTTCTAACTGAGGATTAGATTTCGCTAATCAAGTTGAAGCATTTTGACTACTAACAAGTTCTGTTTCTACTTCTTGATGTAAAGCAGAAAAGTCCTTTTTAAGATCATATACCTCCCCTTTTTCCAACAAAACTTTATTTGCAACTTTTTTATACGACAACTTTCAACTTCTGATATATCTATCTATCGTTCTTGTAGAAATACCAAGCAATTGAGCTGCTGATTCTCTAGTAATACTGTACACTTTTGACATACGAAATAACAAACAAAATAAAATTATAAATCAAATTTTTGAGGTTCTTGTTTTTTAATATCTTCTATAAGAGACTTTACATACAAAACAATCAAACATCATTCCAAGACTCAGAGGAAAAGCAATATAGGATATATTCCAACAAAAGACCATTCACTGCTAAAAAAAGCAATAGTTCCCGCTTGAGATCAAACATTTTGAAAGTAAGGAATCCAAAGAAGAATAAAAATAATAACAATAAACCATAAATACGTTACATTTCCTTTTTTCATTTTTTTATATTTTTTTAACTAAAAGATAAACAAAGCTCAATAAACAAGACAAAACAAAGACTTGAACGACATTTCATAAATATACATAAAGACCAAGATCTAAATAATTAATAAATTGTTCAAACACATACAACAAAACAAAATTCAATACCAAAGAAAATAATCCAAATGTTAAGGTAGATATAGGGAAAGTTAAAAGACTCAAAATCCATTTAAAAACTACATTTATAAGCCAAGAAACTATTCCCAGAAAAAGATAAATCACAATAGTATTTGAATAATCAGATTGTAAAGTAAATCACAATCAAGGGAAAAAATTAGCAACGAAATAAAGCAAAGCTGAACCAAATAACACATAAAGAAAGAAATGTTTAATATATTTCATACTAAAAATTACCCAGATAAAAAGATAGATATTTGTCTATTATTTTCAAGTCATTTTGTCAAGTTTTGTCATTATACGAAACAATAGTCAAAAAGCGATATATTTATCAATAGACTAGACATTAATCACCAAGAATATCATCAAAAACATCCTCCTTTCCATCATTAAGATAAGAATGAATAGCATTCCTTGTTGCTAATAATGCAATAACTGCAGCTCTTTTTCTCCTAGGAGACACCTCAAATCACAAAGAAAGCATTTTAGCATAATCCCAAGTAAGAATTTCTGACAATTCAACTCAAACAACTACTTCTGACAACAAACTTGCTGCTGCTGTAGTTATTGTTGAACAATTTCAATCAAAACTATATTCACGAACAAAATTATCTTCTATACGAAGATATACAGTAATATCATCTCCACATATAAAATTTCCTTCATGTTGTTTCACCGTATAATCTTTCATAGCAAAATTACAAAGAGGATTTTTCGCGTATTCCTGAATCAAGATACTAACTTCTTCCATAAAAGAATTTTAAAAATTAAACATAATCTAATCTAATAAACAAATGACTAACCAACTGTTTTAATAAGAAAATAAGTTTATTACTAAGTTCAATAAATCATTTCACACAAACAACTTGAAATTCCTCTATCTGATGAGAGATTTGTTGAACAGAAAGAAAAAATTTATTTGAGTTAATTTCTAAAACGATATCATAAAAAGAATCTTCTCCACAAGAAAAAGTTGCTTTTATATTTTTCAGATAAACTGTTCTTTGTTGTAGATAATCCTGATCCATAAGTGATTTTTGAATAATCATGTAACCAACAAAAAAATAAAGGTGAAATTTTTGTATCGTTTTACCAAAAAATTACAACAGAAAATTTATTAGAATTTTTAGAGAAAAAACATCTTGATTTTTATGGAAATATCATTATTTTTTTACAACCAATTTTATCAATAAAAAAGCCAAATATGAAAAATCAATATTTCGACACTGTTGTGAAAAAAATATGAAAATATAAAAACAAATTAGTAGAAATAGCAAAAATCAAAGAAATAATCAAAAACATCCTAGATACCGAATACTCAGAACAAAAGACATACAAAATGATTTATTACCTAAAAAATAGGTGATACATAGAAAGTTTAAAAAAAGATATTTTTTTCGTAAAAAATCCTGAAAAGACATACAAAGAACAAGAACTTATAGAAAGATTTTATCGAGAAATGTTAAAAAAGCATTGCAATGAATATATTCAAGGAAAATGGTATATAGGAGGACTAAAAGCACTAGAATTAAACATCTCCTCATTTGAAATACCTGAAGAAATATTAATTGTAAATACGAAAAAACAAGCTACAGAAGTTATTATCGATCAAAAAAAAGGATTATTTAAAACATATAAAACAAATAATAAAAACCTTTTTCCGTTGTTTTACAAATATACAAAAAAAATAACAATAAATAATCAACGATATCCAGTAGCAAACTTAGAATTGGCAATTATAGAAACTCTTTATAATCAATCAATAATCAATAAATGATATTGAGAAGAACTTATAAAGAAAATTATAAGAAAATTTTGAAAAAATTTACATATAAAGACATTTGAAGAATTCTTAAAAAATAACAAACACCATAGCGCAATAAACAAATTATACAAGATAAGCCAAACGATAAATCCAATATTAGCAGATGAATTAAAAGCTATTATCAAAAAATATAGTTATTTTATATAAGATTTTATCGAACGATAAAATAATAAGCATCAAACAAAGAAAAAGAACAAAAAAAATCGCTGACTTTTGGTAAAAAATCAAACAAATTCTCCCTGACTATCCATTCTTAAATATTCCAATAAAAATCTAATTAAAGAATACCAAGAAAGAAATAAAGAAGACAACAAACCTATTGTCCAAGATTTCTTCTTAAAAAAAAGATACAATACAAATCATGATCAAATAAAAAGAAGAATTCATTCAAAAAAACTCGCCAAAAAATTTGTATTAATTCTTAACAATCAATCAACACGTTCATACACATAAAACAAATCAAGAGACGAAAAAAAGTGGATAAAAGATGAAGAAATAGCAGGAAAAACATCAGAAACCAAACGACCATAAAGTTCCTGATTTAAAAAATTTCAAATTCTTCATAAAGAAATACCAAATGAGGCTGGTACAACCAAAAGATCTCAAAGAAGAAAAAAATCACGAAATGAAAAATGATATTTACGAGCAAGCAACACAAGAGCAAAAACAACTCAAAAAATACCTCAAATAAAAGACATTCCTCACTCCCAAAAAGCAAAAATTTTCAAGGGATATTGGAAATAATAAGAGAAATCATAAATAAAAATATGACCAAGTCTACCTCCTATCAAAAGTCACAAAATAACATAAAGAAGAATATCTTCCGGTGATTTACGCAGCAATCAATAAAGATTAGACGCCATCTTTTCCAAAAAAACATATTTTTTACCAATAAAAAGAAAAAATATATATCAAAAAACAAATGCTAGAAAATAGAATATTCAATACCAATAAACAGGCAATCCAAAAAGTGAGAATGCAACCATAAAAAGCAAAAAAAAGAAATAAGAAATACATGTTATTTACATATTTCCTAATAAACTTCAACGAAGAGTTTTATCTTATTAATATGCTTTTTTTTCTAAAGTACGTTTAATAGTCGTCAAACGATTCAAAATATCAGTATTTATTAAATCATAATGTTCAATAATATCATCCTTATTTGCGAATAAGTAAGTATATTTTGCTTTTATAAGAGATTGATAAGCAACAATTTTATCTACCAGTATTTTTTTTGCATTGTATTCTATTTTCGCATCAGACACACATTGTGCATATTTTTTGGAATCAGCTAAAGCATTTTCCAAAAATTGCTGTTGATAAGGGAATTGTACAGCATCAAAATACTGTTTATCTGCCAGAGTTTTTTCTGATGAACAATGTTTTATAGAAGAATCTAAATAAGACAAATCATCTTTTAAATGAAACAATGCAATATCTGACTGCAAATAATATTTATCAAGAAGTCATATATAAGAATCCATAGCAGAACGCTTATCTGTTTCAAAAGCCAAAAGATCTAATACATCATAAGAAGAAATATCCTGCAATTGAAGAACCAGATTAGCATAGGCAAAAGAAGAATCTACAAATCAATGTTGCGATAATGCTAACGACATATGCATACGATACATGGCAAATCATAAGGATAAAGGAGAAGATATTGAAAAATCAGCATTATCCACAAGAATGTTCGGAAAATTTTCCTTAGATGATGTATAAGAAAAAAATCACAACAAAGACAAGAATAAAACGACTAGAAAAGATATTTTTTTCATTATAAAATGACAATAAATAAATTATTTCATAACATTAACCATATCAGCCATTGGAATAAAAATAGAACCAACAACTATTCCTATAATAACAGCAATAAATGCCATTAAAAATGGCTCTATCAATGCTAATAACATATCTATTTTATTCTGAACTAATTCACGATAAAAAGTAGAGATTCTCTTCAAAACATCAGACATATTTCACGTATTTTCTCATACACTAATAATTTGTGTCAAAATAGGATCAAAAAGCGTAGATCATTCCATAGATTCAGCCATTCAGAATCATGATTTCATATCACTTTGGATTTCTAGTACTTTTTTCTTGTAATGAAAATTAGAAAACACATTAGCAATTAACTTAAGGGAAATAACCGGACTTATTCCTCAACTATAAAGTTGCCCCAAAAGTTTAGAGTACCTATACATATGAAAGGTTTTTACAACATCAGAAACAACAGGTACTGTTATCAAAATTTTATCTATAAGAATCTTAAAAGGAAGGAAAAACTTATATAATAAAGTATACGACGCATATATTCCTCAAATAGTAAAAAGAATAATATACCAATAATGTTTAATAAAATCTGATGTATTTAACATAAAAACAGTAATTCATGGCAAAGAGTCTTGAGTTGGGAACATTCCTACTATAGTGGGAATAACAAAAATAATAAGAACAACTACTGCTATAACAGAAAAAAGCAACAAAACAACCGGATATGTACTAGCTTTTTTAATTTTTTGATTAATTCTTTGATCATTTTCCAATTCTTCAGAAACTTCTTCAAGAACATCTGGAAGATTACCTATTGTTTCAGCAGACTTTATTAATGCAATTTCTTCTTCTTTAAAAATATACATATGATTACGTAATGTAGCAGAAAAGCTCAGTCATTGGTTAAGCTGTTCTATCATATCGTCTATAATATACAACAATCCAGGATGTTTTTCTGTTTTTTTTATAGAAATCAATGAATCTCTAATTCAAAGACCAGCTTTTTGAGATAATGCGAGAAGTCTAAAAAAATTAGTTTTCTTTTTTAAACTTGGCGCATTAAGTCTAATATATAATCATTGTAAGAATTCTCAAACAGATGCCATATCAAAATAATTTAAAGATAAATTTTAAATACTATTCTGCCTTTGTTTTTACATTTTCATATACCTCTTCCAAAGTAATATATCATTGAATAGCCTTAAAAACTCAATCTCTTTCAAGATTAATCATTCCATGCTGAAGTGCATACGTTTCTATTTCAAAAGCTGATTTTCAAGCTAAAAGAAGAGATTTCAATTCATCAGTATAATCCATCATTTCAAACAATCAGATTCTTCATTTACATCAAGTTCAATTACATACAGGACATACTTGTCACGTTTGAGGATCTTTTCACGTTCCCTTCATAATTATTCCTTCATTTATAAATGAATTTCGCTGTTCTTGAGTAATGTTTCTACTAATAATTTCTTTTTTCAAAAGTTCTGGAATAATATTTTTAAAACTCTCTATAGCAAAACGATGCTGAGGCGTTCCTTTTACAGAAACTTGTTGTTTACAATGAGAACAAACCTTTCTTGCTAATCTTTCTGCCATAACAATATTAAAAGTTCCTGCTAACATATATGGTTTAGCTCAAAGATTAAATACTCTGGTAATCGTTTCTGCTGAAGAATTTGTATGAATTGTTGAGAACACAAGATGTCACGTCATTGCAGCTTCCATAGCCATATCCAATGTTTCTCTATCACGGATTTCTCAAACCATAATAATATCTGGATCTTGTCTAAGCGCTCACCTTAACCCATTAGCAAAAGTAAATCATATATCAGCTCTAACCTGAGCTTGATTTAATCACGCCATTTTATTTTCAACAGGATCTTCATACGTAATAATATTTACTTCTGAAGTATTTACATAATCAAGACATGCATACAATGTTGTAGTTTTTCCAGATCAAGTAGGTCATGTCATCAAAATAATACCATTTGGATAAGAAAGATGCTTGTAGATAATATCTTTATTTGATCAATCTATTCATAAATCACTTAGCGGAGGAACTTTTTTTGATTTATCCACAATACGCATTACTAATTTTTCACCCCATACTGTTGGCAAAGTATTGGCACGAAGATCTATTTCTTTATTCGTTTGAGTAATACTAGAAACTCTAGCATCTTGTGGAAGTCTCTTTTCATCAGGCCTCATTTGACCAGATTCAATTTTAAATTTAGAAATAATACTTTCATGAAGATTTCTAGGAAATTGCATAAGTTCCTCCAAAATACCATCAATTCTAATTCTAATTCTTGAGTAATTTTCTAGAGGTTCTATATGAATATCTGATGCTCATTCTTCTACTGCAACAGTCAAAAGATTATCAAAAATTTTAACTACATCTGAATCAATAATAGCTTGCGTCAACCTTTCTCTATAATCAATAACAACCATTAACAATCTATAAAAAGTAAAAAATCAGTTTTTTCTCTATAAATAAGTATATTCGAAAAGGCCATAAAAACAAAATATACAGAAAACTACCACAATATTTACTTGCTTTTTATGGTAAAAGTTATTAAATATGGTCATTTATTTATTTTCACAGGAAAATGAACAAAGAAATTTTATTAATATTAGGTATTATCATAGGGATAATAGTAGGTTATATGATAGCAAGAATATATTTTTTTCTTAAAATAAAAAATCAACGCCAAGATGCAGTAAATAGATCTCGTAATGTTGTTTTATGAAATGTTAATGAAAAAATCGCTCCCCTTTTACCCAATTTCCCCTACCATTACAAAGATCTTGTTTTCTTAGGGAAAGGAATTGATTATCTTGTTTTTGATTGATTAAGCCACGGAAATTTAGAAAAGATAATTTTTCTTGAAATTAAAACAAACTCCTCTACTCTTAATAAAAACGAAACAATGATAAAAAAATGTATTGAGAACAAAAAAGTAGAATACAACATTTATAGGAAGGTAGTTTAATGGCAAAATACAGGACTCCGACTCCTGTGTCATAGGTTCGATCCCTATCCTTCCTGAAGAAAAACAGATATTGACAAACATAAAACCAAACAATAAGAGATATAGATAAAATTCTATACATAAATATAAATTTTTATCAAAAAACATGTCTATAAATGTCTACATTAAAACAAATTTTTACTTATCTAAAGCAAACTTTTCCAAATCCAAAAACAGAATTAGTTTATAATAACGATTTTCAACTAATAATAGCTGTAATTTTATCAGCTCAGACAACGGATAAACAAGTAAACAAAGTTACAAACAAAATATTTAAAAATATAAAAAACCCTTATGATATTATCACATTTTGAGAAGAAAAATTAATAAAGTCAATATCCTCAATAAATTATTATAAAAACAAATGAAAAAATATCTTTAAGTTATCTGAATATCTTATCAACAAAGATATATTATATAAAATATGAATTAAAGATTTATCTACCTACAAAGAAAAAAATCAAATATATTTCATTCCAAAAGAAATAGAAGACTTAAAAAAGCTACCAGGAATATGAGAAAAAACAGCAAAAGTCATTGCTCATGTACTATTTAATCAGCCTGTTATTGCAGTAGATACACATGTTCATAGGGTTTGTAATAGATGGTGAATAACTCAAACAGTAAAACCAGAAGAAACATCAAAAGAGTTAGAAAATATAATACCAAACAAGTATAAAAAAATAGCACATCATAGTATTATATTATTTTGAAGATATATTTGTACCGCACGTAATCCAAAATGTATTTCATGTAAATTAAAAAAGATTTGTAAACGATATCAAAATAAGTATGACTCTACTCAGTAACTAGTTTTATTTTCAATTTAAAAATATGAATCTTATTGAACCACAACGATGATTACAACTGCTCATGATTCTCCATCAAAAAATGATTTCATCTCCTATACGAAGCATTGCAACACCAATATTAGCTGATATTTTCGTATTTACCTATCCCCTTTATTTAATTATTTTATACAGCATGGGGTGGGTTAAAAAGCAAATAAATTACAAAATCTCATCACTCTGGATTTTTGCCAATGTGGTTATAACCACACTCGTTAATATAGGAATTCAAGCATTCGTCCAAAAATCCAGACCCAACATTACTCTTTGATTAGTTGATCAAAAAACAGAAACAGTTCTGCATCAATATCTTCCATCAAGTAGTTTTCCTAGTGATCATGCTGCTGTTTCTATGAGTATAGCCGTTGCTACTCTACTTCGAGGAATTCAGAAAAAGAATAAAATTTATATAATCACAAGTATTATATTATTTATTTTCAGTGGAATTATGGGAATTTCAAGAATTGCTACTGCAGTTCATCGACCAACAGATATTATAGGATGAATCTTGGTTTGAGCAATTGTTCCTCTTTTTTTAAGCACAAAAAAAATCTCCTCTTTTGGAGAGAAGATTTGTGCATGGATTGGTAAAAAAATTTAAGTTTTCTTTTCTTGTGGCGTAGCCTGTTGTTGTTCTTGTTTTGCTTCAATATATTTTGTTACAAGTTTTTGTCCGTCATCAGAAGCAGATATTTCCAACTCTCAGTCCTTATTAGACAAAAGAAGTTTTTTATTATCAGGACTTTTAGTTACATTACTAAAATTTGAGAAATCTAAACGAGATAGCAATGGATCTAAATCAATATTAGCAGAATCTATTCATTTCAAGTACGCAAACATATTTTTAATATGAATAATCTTATCTTTATTTACTTCATAAGAATTAGATCAAAGATCATTTATAAGCAAATCAAAGTTATTAATAGATTTTCCATCAACAACACTTTTTCATAAAAATAATTCACTCATTGGTTTCAAAATTTTGGTTTGATATTCATGTTGAGGAGCAGCAAGACTTGAATCATAGATATAATTATTAATTTCATATGTCTCATTATATTTTCAATTTCTGATATTATCATCAATCTCTTGCTCAATATTTTTTTTATTTTTATTATACAATTCTTTTCCATCAATAGGCTTTTGAGCATTTACTCATTCAGGTTGCTTTCTATCTTTTGGCAAGAAATCACTTTCCGTAATAACATAATGAAATTTACCATCTCCTTTATTTCCTCCTATTAAATAAGCAGTCAAAAATGCTGCATAATCAGCTTGTGAAGTAATACCTTTTTTACTAGAATCATAATCTCCACCATAATTAATACCTTTTTTCTTTTCTTGACTACCTTCCTGATCGTCAATTGGTGTTTGAGATTTCAATTTTTTATCTGTAGTCAAGACAACATCTTTGATAGATTGTTGTTGAAGCATAAGAGCCAAAACCGATGTATCTAAATCTTTTTTTAAGATATATTTTCCATCAGTATCAAGAATAAATATTGTAGATAAATCAAATTCTTGTTTAGGATTTTCTTTGTTTTTTGGATCATCTAATACAATTTTTCCATCTTTAA
>CAZUIS010000005.1:12683-24848 GCA_964620295.1 uncultured Candidatus Peribacteria bacterium | reverse complement strand
ATGAGATGATGATTTTTTTTGAGTGCGTTCCACGTTGCTTTATCAAAATCAAAAAGTGTCGCATCTAATTCCTTTTTTTTCAATTGATGATTGATGATGTTTACAAATCTCAACGCTCTAAGTAATCTCAACGCATCTTCTTGAAACCTATGATCGGGATCGCCCACAGCACGCAACGTTCTGTCGAAAAGATCTTGGATTCCTTTATTGGGATCTATAATAAAATATATAAATTCTGATTCATTTCCAAGGTCATATTGTTTTACAACATCTGCTAATTTTTCTTTGTGATATATTCCATCTTCAAAGAGGGTAGTAATGATTTCATGGTTTTGAATAACAAGAATATTCTTTATTGCCACAATACCATTTCTTTTGAGTCCCAAAAACAATTCTTTTTCTTCTATGACATACTCTAATTTTGCTGATTTTTTGCTGGTATCTGCAAAAAAATACAGAGAATTGATGGTAAAATCTCTTCTTTGTGCATCGAGTAAGATATTATTGCTCCGATTAATTGCTCCTGGATGGCGAAAATCTTCGTATCATCATTCGGTGCGAAGGGGAGTTATCTCATATTGGGTAGTTGTTTTTCCTTTTTTAATAAAAGTGATTGTTCAAAATTTTTCTGTCATAAAATGAGACAGTCAGATTTTATTGCTATGATTATAAATTTCTCAAGGATTTCCTTTTAAAGTTATATCAATATCCGTTGGGCGTTGTTCTATAGTGAGGAGCAAGTTTCTTACACAGCCACCAACCAAAAAAACAGCACTTTTTGTTTTTAATTTTTTTTGGATAAAAGCGTGTTGTTTTGCTAAATACGTTATTTGAGAGAATGAAATCATATCAAAAACAAACAAAAATCTAAACGAAACAAAGTATATGAAAACGAAAATCCTTTTCAAGAAAAGAAAGAAGTCATACATCAAATATGTATGACTTCTTGAGGAATACCGGTGAAGCATATATAGTATGCTCCTTTGGAAAAAAAATAGTCTTTTATTACTTCTATTCCTTTTTTGGAGATGCCACTAGGAATTAATTCGTAGTCTTCAAATTCCGAAATAGGAATAGGGCAGTTCTCTAAAGATAGATCTTTTAGGGCAAAATATCTATGAGAGATATCCTTTTCTAAAAAATCACATCTAGAAATAAGAATTTGTCTTCCGCGGTCTGTTTTGTGATAATACATGTTTTTTTGTTTTTGTTTTTTAATTCAGCGGGTATAGCTTTTTTTGTATAAATGTCAACCTTAAATATATAAAAAAGTATCGCCTAGTTTTATCTTGAAATTTCAATTACTTTCCCTATAGTAACATCCGCATAAAATTATGGGTGTGTAGCTCAGTTGGCTAGAGCAGGTCCCTCTTAAGGACAAGGTCCTGGGTTCGAATCCCAGCACGCCTACCACAAAAAACAAAAACCTGGAACGAATTCCAGATTTTTTTTATTTATAATGAAAGAGTTCCAAATTTCATTGCTCATTTTCTACAACAGCTGTACAGGACATAATTCGATCTCCCGTATTAAAATATTCTACGGTATGATTTTTTACATGATCTGCCATATGATAATGGCCTATAATAATTCCATCACATTCTTTTTCTCTTGCTAGAGCAAAAGCTTTTTTATGAAGTATGTTTTTCGGAAAGAAATGTTGTTTAAATCGCATTTTAAACCTTTCAGAGAAAGGAGTATAATTAGGTTGAAAAAAATTTTTACTAAAAGCCTTTTCTAAAAGATAGATTAAACTATAAAAGAAGTTTGTTATCCTTCCTACCGTATCATTTACAAAATCAAATTTATCTCCATGGCAAATATAGTATTTTTTATTGTTTGCTGTAGTATAAATCAGATTTTTTACAATGCTAATATTATGAACTTTAATATTGTGAAGATGTTTCATAAATCCATCATGATTCCCTTTGATATAGGTCACATGTACTCAACTTTCTATGAGTTTTATAATATAATTTACAAATCTGGTTTCTTTTTCTGTTCGTGCTTAAAAGGTATTTAATTGCCAAAAATCGATAGCATCACCATTAAAGATAATACTTTCCATAGTACAATTCTCCAAAAATTCTAAGAGTTTATTTGAAAGATTATTTGGCTTCCCCAAATGAATGTCAGATAAAATAATAGTCTTATAATGCTTTTTCATAGATTATTATATAAGAAGTAAACCACTTACAATAATATATGAAACGAGAAAAAAAGCAAATTTCAAGATAGGAAAAATAGAATATACTTAGTTTTTTATTGGTCCAATACTTAAGCTATCTTGCTGGTTGTTGGTTTTTTGTAAAATAGATAATTCTTTTTCCATTATCAGGTCTTTTTCGAAGAAGGTATCATAAGATAAGAGACATTTTTTATAATCAATAATTAACTGACTTTTAATCTTAAATATTTCTTCATATTGTTCTTCGTAATTGAGAATACTTTTACATCAAAAGTATTCTTCAATCATTGTTTCTAATAAGGATTTCTTATAACAACATTCTACAAGTCGGTGACGTTTCATTGCTTCTATATCAAAATTATATCTTTTTCCTAATTCGTAAAGAACATTTCTAATTGCTAATACGCGGGGAACATAATTTTTATTTTCATTGCTTTTTTGAAAGGATGGATATTTATTAACATCTCATTTACTTTCAATAAATGCTTTTTTTACAAGTTTTGGTCATCAATTATACAAATACATAGAAAACATTCGTTTGTTTTCTGCTGTTGTTGGTATTCATAATTCTTTTGATCGTTTTTCTACCATTTCGTAGTTATATTTGAGGTGGTTTATTGCTGCATTAGTACTTATTTCTGGATCTGAGCGGAAATCGTTTCCGTGTTCATCAATAGCTCAAAAAATTCTGGCTGATGGTTCTATAAATTGCCAAAATCATTTTGCTTGTGCTGGAGATATAATATCGGCTTCTCGATATGATTCTGCAATTGCCAAAAATAATATTTCAACAGGGATATTATGTTCTTTAAATTTTTTAACAATCATATCCAGATGTCATTCTTGGACCATACGAGAGAATCACTCTATCAGTCTTTTACGATGAAAATCTCCATCAAATTTTAGATTTCGTTCTTCATTTGTTCCAAGGTAATTTCCTTCTCGCTTAGTTTGAAGTTCTTTTGATTTATCCGATAAATCTGGTAATGTTGGATTGGTAAATAATTCATAAATCAGATTTTCGTGTATTTTTGTTGTTGACTCATTTTTTGCAGGTTCGTTTTTTACGTTTTCTTTTTCTTTTTTATCACTAGGTTTTTTATCTCATTCAGCATATACAGGGGTAGATAGCAAAAAACTGCTTACAAGTAACACACTTGCAATATTTTTTTTTATTTTTGCAAGTTCTTGTAATTTTTTGATAAAATTTTCTTTGTATCAGTTGATACTATTGATTTTCATAGTTTATGTAAAAGAGAAAAAAACGGTAACATCATAGAAATATAGGATCCAAAAATCAAGTCATTTATAAAAAAAGCATATTGAAAAAACAAAGTAAAAACATAAAATTAAACTATGTCAAACAAAAACAAAAGAAAGGAGTTTGTTTTAAATGTTTTGTTAAAAAAAACCAAAAAAGAATTTTTATGGAGAACAAACGCGATTTAGTATTTGAAGAATTTGTGTCTATGAATGTTCTGCCTGAACCATTGCTTAATTATCTTCAAGAACTTGATAAAATTCAAAAAGGGAGTATAAATTCAGTTAGATTCAATAGGTGTAAAAAAGATGCACAGAAATTGCTATCTAATTGGATAGATATGGCAGGTGGACTGATGTTTGGGAAATATCTGTTTGAGTTTCAAGTAGAATTTGAGTTTTTTTCTGAAAAGTTGTATAAAGATATTATTGCTTTACAGAAAAAATTTGATCAGAAGAAACAAAGGAAGGTAGAAGCTGCTGCTAGACGGTTTTTGAGAAGAGTAAAAGATCTCCCCGTACCTTCGGAAATCTTTATTATTTGTTTTATCAATGAAAAGGATTTAGCTCAAATCTTTGTGTCTGCAAAACAAGATTTAGCTGAAAATGTTGTGCCTGCAAAACAAGATTTAGCTGAAAATGCTGTGCCTGCAAAACAAGATTTAGCTGAAAATGTTGTGCCTGCAAAACAAGATTTAGCTGAAAATGTTGTGCCTGCAAAACAAAATCTGAAACAAGGATGGGATCATGTTAAAGATATGTGGGGAATTACTCCTGCATTTGAGAAAGCCTTGGCTTTGGATGATCTATTGGAAAAAGAAAGAGAAAATAATGAGAAAGTCCTTCAGGAGCTATATATTAATACTCCTTATGGACCGGTTTCTAAGTCTTTTTTAAAAAAACAGACAATCAAAATAGATACTGGTTGTCGAATTAAGATAGATACTGGTTCTAGAACTTATCGAAAGAAGTAACATAAAAAGGAGTGGCTAGAAATCTAGCCACTTTTTGCCAATATTTTTTTATAAAAAAAGATGACGTAATGTCATCTCTTTTCGAAATTATATTATTCAGCTTTTTCGTCTTTGTGAATTTTTTTCTCTTCTTTTTCTTCTTCTACACGAACCAATACTTCTTTTTTCATATCTTTGTACATAAATGGAACATTGAATAATCAAAGAGCATTGATTTTTTTCTTGAGTTTGAAGAAATGAGATTCTATTTCCATTCCATAAATATCATGGATAGCTTTAACTATATCTTCTTCACTTACTTTTGCATATAAGGTATGATCCTTGTTTGTTTTTCTTGTAATAAGAATTCCATTATCATTTTGGATCTTCATAAACAAATCATCAAAACCAGCAGCTTTCTTTTTTCTTTGATCTTCAGCTGCAGCCATTTTTTGAGCATAGTTATTCTTGTTTACAGCGTCTGCTAAAACAGCTATATTTTTTGGTAACAAAACATTTTTTGCGAAAATTGGTTTAACTCTAACAATTTCATATTTTTCTCCCAAGTGTTTGTCTGTTTGTAAAAGTATCACCTCAATAGTCTTGTTCTCAACTTTTCTCTTTGCCATATTAAAAAATTACGAATCTAAAACGAAGCCTAGTATATATAAAAATTTAAGATGGAATTGCAACTCTTTTTTTATATATAGTGAAATAGTAGCATAGAAATAGAGAATACTAAGAAAAAAATATTCTTTTTAACTATTCTACTATTTAACTTGAGAACTATGAAAATCATGAAATTGAAAATATATATTGATGAGGCGGGGAGGGGACCGCTGGCATGACCTTTATATGTGGGAGCAGTTCTTCCCCGCCAGAGATTTACCAAGAAATACTATAAAGACTCCAAAATTCTCTCCGAAACGCAAAGAGAAGAGTTGTTTGCCAAAATTCAATTATTAGAACAAAAAAATCAGATTTTCTATGGGTATGGAATTGTTTCATCAAGCGAGATTGATGCTCATGGTATGACTCAATCTCTTCATTTTGGGGTATTGAGAGCAGTACAAATGATTTTACAAAAGATCTATCAAACGGATATTAGTCAACAATTAGGGAAGACACTTTGTTCCTGTGATGCGATGCAAGGGTTGGTCTTGCAAAATCTTTTTCTAGAACAAGAAAAAACGGTGGAGGCCATGGCTCAGATCTCAGATATTTTCAGATGATTCGGACTCGATCTCGAACTCAGCATAGACGGAAATAGAACCTTCGGCGTCGATCAGACACTCAAATGTCCAGTAATCACTATTATCCACGGCGACGCCCTCATCCCCGAGATTTCCATGGCCTCCATCATCGCGAAGGTACTGAGGGATCATGCAATGATTGAATTGGATAAAGACTATCCTGAGTATAACCTTGCCCAGCATAAATGATACGGTACCCAAGAGCATAGAGACCTCATCGCCACTCATGGTCCCTCAGCTATCCACAGGAAACTTTTTTTAAAAGAATATTTCCCAGAATTCAAAAAACAACCGAAAAAACCAAAGCAATCAAAAAAAGTTTCCCGTACCCCTCGCAAAAAGAAACCCCAGGCTGAGAAACTTTTTTAATACAATAATCTATAAATCGAACAATAAAAAGAACAAACAAAAGAAGAAACCATCAACAAATTCACATATCTGTAGTCAAAGCAGGAATATGATTTATACAAGACTCAACAACCAAACAAAGATGTTGCTTTGATAGTTGTTGAATTTTGTTTGTTTTTTATTGTGAAAAAACTTTATTTTATTTATTCAACTTTCAAAATATTTTTAATTTCTTCCAAAGGATCAATACTTGCTTCCAATTTTTCTACAAGATAAGTAACCATAACTTTCATTTTTGCTTTTCTTTTACCGAGTGTAGCTAATTGAGAAACAACATTTCCTAGAACAATCTTTTTCTTAGAAAGATCATTTGCATATTTTTCATCTAATTTTTTGAGAAATTCAACAGCCAATTGATCCAAAATTGTCTTTTGTGCGTCAGTAAGAGTAGTTGTTTTTTCTTTTTTTACTTCTTCTTTATAGGTTTCAGCAGAAGTTATGGTAATCTTTTTTACTTCTTTTGAACAATATCTGTGATATCCATCAGAAGCTTGGGTAATAGCACATATTCTATACCAAGTAGTCCCTTTTTTTGGAGCAGCGTCAGTATAAGAAGTAAATCCAAGATCACTATTATAGGTGATATATTTCTATTCACCAGTTCTATAAACAGGATTATCAGTGTTTTGAGACCTCATAACTTTCCAATACACAAATGAATGATTGCTTGGTACACTAAAACTATCCCAACTCATAGATACATTATTGTTTTCTAGGTTTGCTTGAAATCCCATAGCTTTGTATTCTGGAGATTTCCATGTTTCATTAACTGGTTGATAAGTAGCAAATCATGCTCAAAGAAACAAGATTCATCATAAAAGAATTCAGATTTTTTTCATATTTTGTTGGGTTAAAAATAAAATCATTCCATTTTTAAGATATTGTTTATAGATAGAATTTCAAGGTAGAAAAAAAACTCTACTGTAAAGTAGAGTCAAAAAATCGTATTAATTATATTGTATTTGGTAATCAAATCATATATAGGTAATAATTGTTTTTTTAATAAAGTTCCAATTAAGCTTTTTTAACATTAACAGCCATTGGTCCTTTTTTTCCTTCAGTAACTTCGTAGCTTACTAAGTCATTTTCTTGAGGAACAGTTCCTTCTGGATAGTCTTCTCTGTCCAATTGAGAGATATGAACGAACATATCAGCTGTACCATCTTCTGGAGTAATAAAACCGAAACCTTTGTCCTTGTTGAAAAATTTGATGTTACCTGTACTCATAAAAAAATAGGTAATAATAATAAAAACTCAGAATCCATTAAGATTCTAAACTAGAGTATATAATAAAGAAATTAAAAAGCAAGTGATTGTTTGGGATTTTTTCCAAAAACTCGATTATAGATAAAATAGATAAAAATAATATAGTTGACAAATAACAAAAAATAGTTATAATGAGAATATAAAATTTTTATATATAACATACAAAATATGAAAAAATCATTAGCAACGCATAACGAAATAAGAAAATCTAGAAATTTTCAAAGAGGAAATACTAAGCTACAAAGAGCAATAGCTAGTATTATGAAGAGATTCCCAGTTTCTGCAAAAGATGTTTTTGAAGTTTTTAAAAATTCAGAAGGATATAAAAGAACTATTGAAGAAAAATCTCATGATTTATTTAGTTTATATATGCATAAATTAGACAAAAATTGAGAAGCTAATAAAATTAATGTAGTGGTAAATACTAAATTATGAAATCAAAATTTGAGAATAGATCCACAATGAGAAAATAAAGAAAATTATTATTATTTAGCAGAAAAAGTATCAAATGAGGATATAAAAAAACAAGTTGAATATGCTGTAGACTTTTTAGAAAGTTGAAAATTAGATCCTGGAAGCATATTGAAGAAAATTGAATTAATTGATCCAAATAATTTTGATCCAAATGATTTTTTACCAGATGATGTAATAGAAATAACTTGATTTAAACAAGAAGTATATGAGAAAATCCTCGTAGAAGAAGGGGAAGAAGAAGCAGTTAAATATGGAAAATGACTTAGAGGAGAAAAAAAATAAGACTAAGAAATCCTCCAATAAAGTATAAAATAAACAAAAAAACCCGCATTTGCGGGTTTTTTTTATGCTCTCAATTTTCCACCTGTTTTTTCAGCAGCAGCAATTGCCTTGTTCATAATTTCATTGATTTGATCTGTGGTAAGATTTCAATCACCCATAATTTTTATTTTGAGAGAAATTGATTTTTTTCCTTCACCAAGGTTTTTTCATTCATATGCATCAAAAATTTCTAATGCTGAAATTTCTTTGATACTTTTTATTGCATTCAAAATAGGTTCAAAACTATCTGTACTATCAACTACAAAACACAAATCTCTCCAAACGATTTGATCTTGTAATGTTTCATACGATGTTGCTTGTTTTTCTCCAGTGGTTTTTATCTCGATAAGCGTAGGTAAAGAAAGTTCTAAATAACACAATCCTGCTGTTTCAGGAATTTTATGATCTTTTAAAATTAATGGATGTAAGGAAGCTATTCTTCAAATATTAGTTGAACCCAAAAGAATATCAGCTTGTTTTTTTGGATGAAATGATTGATGATGAGTTTCCTTAAGTGAAATAGTTCCAGTAACACCCAAACGTTGAATCAATGGTTGTAATAAACTTTTTACTGTTAAGAAAGGGTCTTTATCCCAAGTAGTTAATGATTTTTCATACATCAATACCCCAAGTGATAAGGATTCATGGACAAATGATGTAGCATAAGTGTTACTCTCATTTGATTTCTTTTCTAGATCCTTATGCCAAATATTTCCTATATCAAAGATACGGAAAGAATCAAAAAATTTACTGTTTTTTGCCGCATATCCCAAAAGATTGTAAATCATATTATCTCTCAAATAAGGAGTTTCTACATGAACAGGATTTTGTAAGCTATAACAATGTTCTGGATTTGTTCCAAATTGTTGTAAAAGTTTTGCCGTTGTCCAAGGATATGTTTCTGTTTGATCAAAATGAAATTCTTGAATAAAAATATCTTCTAAAGTTCTTACAAGATCAACGGTAGGTATATACGGTGTATATTGAACATCACTTAATACAGGAGATCAGCTAACTTGTTCATATCCATAAATTCTAATAAGTTCTTCAGTAATGTCTTCTTGGATGTTGAGATCATCAGGGGATCTTCGAATAGGACAGGTAACGGATGTTTCACTTACTCCAAATCAAAGTCCTTCTAAAATAGGAGAAGCCTCCATTTCAAATTTTTTGTTTTTTTCTCCAAAAATATTTTTTTCAATATGAGCTAAATCGATAGTTACTTGTTTGTTTCTTGGTTCTTGAAGATCTGATTTTACATAAGATGAAACTCCTCAGATTTCGAAATTTCCCAAATCTTTACCATAATATTTTAACTCATCCAAGAAAAGTAACAAACAATACATAGACCACCAAGGATTGATGTTTTTTTCGTATCTTAATTCTGCATCGGTTCTCAAAGCTAGTCTTGTACCAGTTTTTCTCACGGCAACAGGATCGAAATTTGCGATTTCCACTAAAATATTTTTTGTAGTCTCTGAAATTCCACTTTCTAAGCCTCCTACAACTCCTGCTAACGCAAGAATCTTTTTTTTATCAGTAATGACAATATCGGTAGATTTTAAGATATGTTTTGTTTCAAAAAGATCAGTAAATTCTTCACCATCTTTTGCATTTCTAATGATTATATCTCCATCAACTTTATCAGCATCAAAAAAATGAACAGGCTGTCCAGTCAACAGCATAAAGAGATTAGAAAAATCTACCCAATTATTTCTAGGATTAGCTCCCATATCAAGGAGTTGTAATCTTGTGAAAAATGATAAAGGTTTGATTTCTACATTATTGATTTCCAAGAGGGTATAACTATTGAGACCAGTAGATTCTCAGATTACTTTCCTCTTGGCTGGAGTTGCATGAGCAAAGGTATCCAAAATATTGGTATCGTTAAACTGTTTCATCCATTCTGAAACCTTATTGAAGCTAATATCTTTTGACTCATACATCGCATTAAGTTCGACTGCAACACCGAAATGTCCAGTAAGATCAGGTCTATTAGTGAGTCCTTTATTATCTACATCAAAAACATAGCTATCAAGCCAAGGAAATTTCTTTGCAAGAGGAATCCCTAGATCAGACTGACTAATTTCATCCAAATCAAGAACTAAATCCCAAATACTATGTAATTCTTGGTCTTCATTGATTCCTATTTCTTCTTTTGAACAGATCATTCCATTAGAATCGATTCCTCTCATTTTTCTTTTTTCAATAGTGATTCCAAGCTTAGGAAAAACAGTCCCTGGCAAAGCGACAGGCACAAAAATACCTGCTCTTACATTACTTCAACCACAAATAATTTGATATTCTCATTTGTCTCCACAATCTACTACACAAACATTGAGTTTGTCAGCATCAGGATGTTTTTCACAACTTTTTACATATCAAATAACAATAGAATCTGAAATTTTTCTTTCGATGATTTCTTCAATTTCGCATGTTTTTACAATCAACTTTTGGGCTATATTTTCTGGGGTATCTTGTACGGAAATATACTTCTTGATCAGCGACGAATGGTACTTCATGTATTGAAATTATAATATAAAATTTGATTTTATGGATTTATCTTGATTCAAAATTTAATGATGTAATGAATCGAGTAATAAAAAGAATAAATAAAAGAAGGAAATCATCACCAAATCAACATCATCCGTAGCCAAAAAGCAGCGATACAATTATAACAGGACTATTATTCTAAATAAGATACTGCCTTGATGATAGATGAATTTTATTTATTTTTTATTGCGAAAAAACTCTCATTTGAGACTAATATTTACATTTTTAAACTCTTTTCACAAGAGAAAATAAAAATTCTTGCAATTATCAAAACAATATATACAACCAAATTTGCAATTTTTTATTAAAAAACTGTATATATGAAAGACAAAATAAAAGATCTCCAAGAAAGACTTCTTCTAGCATCCAAAAAAGTGCTCCTTGCTCCAAAAATTGTTCTTAGTATCCCAAAAAACGTATTGGAAATGGGAATCGATGTCTTAGAAGCATCTATGGATATGTTAGAACATCCATGAAAAGTAACTGATTTACCAAAACAATTATTTAATCTCCCATCACGTGTTGTTGAAAAAATTATCAAAGCGTATTTAATTGTAAATGCTGATCTTCATCAGCCTTCTTTTGCTAACCAAAAGAAAATTCTTTTTGAATTGATTAGAAAATCTAAAAAAACTTCTTTTTGAAAAAAATATAATTTTGATACCATCGAGAGTGTCAAAGATTTTCAACGCCAAGTACCTATTTTTCATTATAAGGATTTTGAACCATGGATTTTGCGTATGGTAAAAGGTGAACTGGATGTAAGTTACCCAGGAAAAATAGATCGATTTGCTACTTCTTCAGGGACAACAGGAGGAACAGCAAAATATATTCCTATTACCAAAGAAAATCTCAAAACTTCCCATTTCAGATGAGGATTGGAATCACTAAGTCTTTACATCAAATGTAATCCAAAAAGTAAGTTTTTCCAAGGAAAATGATTGGTCATTGGAGGTGGTTTTACAAAAAATCCATTCACAGGTGAAGATAATGTTGGATTTATTTCAGCTATTTTACAAAAGACGTCTCCATGGATAGGACAAGCATTTAAGACACCAGGACCAGATATTTCCTATATGGAAGACCGAGAAGAAAAAGTAAAAAAAACAATCAATTTAACGACAACACAAAATGTTACTTCAGTAAGTGGTCAGCCATCATGGATGTCTAATTTTCTTTATAGAGTTTTGGAAGAAACAGGGAAAAAAAATATTCATGAGATCTGGCCAAATTTAGAAGTATTTCTTTGGTGAGGAATGGCAATCCATTTGTACAAAAAACAATTAGAAGCATTGATGCCAAATAAAAACATGAAATATTATCAGATTTATAATGCCTCTGAATGATATTTCGCAGCTCAAGATGCTAACGATACCGATGATATGTTATTGTTTACTGATCATGGAACATTTTATGAATTTATTCCATTCCAAGAATATGGAAAAGAAAATCCAACCTGACCTAGTAGTGATGGCTACAAAAGGCAGGT
>CAZUIS010000005.1:227-12663 GCA_964620295.1 uncultured Candidatus Peribacteria bacterium | reverse complement strand
CTTGGGAGATACTATTAGATTTACAACATTAAATCCATGGAGAATAAAAATCTCAGGAAGAACAAAGTATTATATTGATGTTGTAGGGGAATGTGTGACAGCTGATTATAGTGATAGAGCATTGTTGGCTGCGGGAAATAAAACAGGTGTTCATGCATATGATTATATGGTAGCCCCTGTTATGTATGAAGGAGGAGAAATAAGGTGAGCTTATGAATGGGTAATAGAATGTGAAAATATCCCAGAAGACCAAGAATGATTTGCAAAAATACTCGACCAAGAACTTTGTAATGTAAACTCGTATTATTACGATGAAAGATATGATACCAAAGTTCTTGGAGAACCAATAGTTCATCTCGTCCCAAAATGAAGTTTCTATAAACGATTACAATCAAAAAATAAGCTTGGTGGACAACATAAAATTCCAAAACTTGCCAATGATAGGAGAACAATGGATGAAGTATTGAAAATTATAAAATAATTTTATTCCGTATGACAAGTAATATGTGGATATACTTTTTGGTTTTTTTTGTTTGTTTGGCTGTAGGTATTACCTATGTATATCTCATTTGGCAATTTCTTAAGCGAACAACAACATCACATATTCCAAGTCCTTTTTCTCTTGGAAAGGAGTTTTTACGCGAATGGAAAAAATTTGGTATTGTCTATTTGATCGGAGATGTTGTGAGGTTTGTAATAGAAATGTTTATTTTGGGAACGGGGAATGCAATTGTTATAAGATTGGTTGCTATTATGATGACATTTAGTACCTCATGATTTTTTGGACGATGGAGAAATCTTGTTCTCAATAAAATAAAATCTGATGTCACAAAACACTATAAATTTTGGGAATTTATGGGAGATACTTTTGCTTCATTGGTTTTCCGGGTGCCAATCTATATAGTACAACTTATGATGCTTATTGCTTTTGATCTTACTCATCGAAGCAACCTCTGGTATTCAGTATATGTAGGAATCTGAGCAATCCTTCTTTTTGGAAGATTTGGTTGCTTCGCCGCAGATCTAGTGGAAAAATGGTTATTTGGAGTGAAAGATTAATCCCTTTATAAAATATAAAATTATTTTTTAAACTTCAAATGAATATTCTTTTTCATACGCTGAATAATTTTTCAAATTATGGGCTTTTCATATAGTTTTCATAAAACTCACCATTGATCTGTATGTTTTTTTAAGGAGGTCGTTTATAAAAAATAAAACGTTTATAATTATAGCCAAAAAATCAAAAAAATGCAAAAAAAGTGCTAGAATAATTTCCAGCACTTAATATTTTCTATAAGAATTATCCATGATTGCTTTGCGGCACTATAAGCCAGTAGCAAACAGCAATGATGTCGATAGCTATCAATGCTCTTGGAAATTCTATGTTTGGCGCAAGAGCGAGAGCTCCCCAAACGATATTTATAAAAAGAAGAATAATTATTATTGGATAGGCTATATACCTACCAATATTTAGAACTTTCGTTACCATGATATTTGTTTTTTTGTTTTATATATTATAAATAAATATTATAAAAAGTCAATTAAATTTGTTTGTAAAAATCCTCACTTGATATTCAATCTATCTTTACTATAAAAAATCAGATTCTAATATTTTGAAATATTTATTTAATAATCTAAAGAGATGTTTGATCAAGTACAAAAAGCTGATATGGATGCATATCAATTGATTCTTGCTGAGCAAAAGCGTCAGTCAGAAGGAATGGAACTTATTGCAAGTGAAAACTATCAATCATCGGCAGTATTGGAAGCGCAATCATCTCATTTTGCAAATAAATATTCCGAAGGGACACCAGGAAGAAGATACTATGGAGGACAAGAAAATACGGATAAAATAGAACAACTTGCTATCGATAGAGCAAAGACGATTTTCAAATCAGATCATGCCAATGTCCAGGCCCTTTCGGGAGCTGCTGCAAACGTCTGCGTGTATGCAGGACTTATGGAACCAGGGGATACTGTTTTGGGGATGGATTTAACGCATGGAGGTCATTTGACACATGGAGCACCGGTAACTTTTCTTTCAAAAATTTTTAATTTTCAAAGATACAAAACAAAATCTGACGGTAAAATTGATTTTGATCAAGTTCGCACATTGGCCCATGAATATAAACCAAAAATGATTTTGGCGGGATTTAGTGCCTACCCTAGAGAATTAGAATATGATAAATTTGCAGAAATAGCCAAAGAAGTTGGCGCTATAGCATATGCAGATGTTTCTCACATTGGAGGATTGATCGCTGCAGGAACTTTGAAAAATCCTTTTGATTTTTGATTTCATGCAATGATGACGACAACACATAAATCATTGAGAGGACCAAGAGGATCATTAATTCTCAGCAAAGGAATAGTTTCGAATCCACTCAAAAAACCAGAAGATACGATAGAAAATATACCAACGAGAATTGATAGGGCAGTGTTCCCAGGTGTTCAGTGATGACCGCATATGAATACGATCTGCGCAATAGCAGTTGCTCTCCAAGAAGCCCAAACTCAAGAATTCAAGAATTACGCAGCTCAAGCCCTCAAAAATGCTCAAACACTTGCTCAAGAACTTCTTGCTCGTGGATATCAATTGGTAACAGGATGAACAGATAATCATATGGTAATAGTAAATTTCCAAGGAACAAATTTAGATGGAGCTATTGCAGAAAAAACTTTGGATAAAATCTGAATTTCTACATCAAAATCTACGATACCAGATGATCCAAATCCACCATTTAAACCATCAGGACTTAGAATTGGTATGCCAGCGATGACAACTAGAGGAGTGAAGGAATCAGATACGAAACAAATAGTAGATTTTATGGATCGTGCATTCAAAAATCATGAGAATGAAGAAATGCTTGCAACTATCAAACAAGAAGTAATGGATTTCTGTAAGAAATTTCCTGTGCCAGGAATATAAAAATTAAAAAATCACAAGAAATGTGTGATCTAGCCAACTGTAGATTACATTTTTCATAAATATAAAAACAAAATGTCAATATATCTATTGAAAATAGATAGTGAATGATTATAAAATTGAGGCAATAGGGTGTAACTCTGGAATTTCTTTACCCGTTTATTGCTTCATATGAACTCGAGAAATCTCAAAAAAACTTACTTTCATACGTATGAAAGATTTTTTGTCGAAAACAATGTTGTTATTTCTACGCCATTTGTTATGAACCGATCTTGAGATGTGTTAAATAATTATTGTGGAATCTGATTAAAACAGCAACTTCCTTTACGTATGTACATGGGATATGCTAAGACAAATTCATGAACTATATCTATCAATAAAATGTATTATTTAGATTTTCACGATTATAATTTTATATCGTCTAATGCATTAGAATATGCTCCATATTTTAATGATCTCAATAAATTTCTTCAAAAAAAATATGGTAAACTTTGCGAAAAATATGGATGAATAGAAATTAATATTTTGTCTGAAGTCCCAAGATGAGTAGGATTGTGATTTTGATCTATTTTAGCCCTCTTGCTTTCTCTTCTTATAAATAGATTAGAATGAGTAATAACAGAAGAATGATTAGATAAAATAACAAACCAAAATATTAATGAACAATTAAGTGATCAGTACAGTGTATTTTATAAAATATTTTCTGATGCACTAGAGGTCGATAAACATATTTACGGTATGATTTCATCAGGAACAAAATTGGCATCTTTTTTTCATTCGTATTATCCTATTGTATCTTTTTCCGAAGATCATGAAAAAAATACTTTACAATCTGATATACATAACAAAAGATATTTTTGATTTAAATTAAATGATCTTTATCCTGAATTAAGAGATGTGCCTTATGTGCCAATTGATTATGGAATTCTATATTCTGGAAAACCAGTTTTATTGGAACAAATAGCCGGAGATAATTATAAAAATAATGGGGTTCTTGCACAACAAATTACCAATGAAATGAAACATCTTTTTGGTGATTTTTTGGATCACTTATCGCCGAAACAAAGGCCAAAATTTTATAAAAATTTAGTAGAGCCAGATGGTGATGAATTCACCCAAACTTATGGAAAAATGATGGGTATTGTAAGCTTAAAAATGTTGTATTTTATGACAAAAGTATATCGTAATGGGTATGATGAGAGTAGTGTATTGGCTTTGTTAGATACATTTAAAAAATTAAGACAAGCTGACTGTGCAACAAGAGATAGTTCTCATACATTCTTGAGATGTATTAAAACTATGTTAGAAAAATTTCAATGATCATCTAAATATTTATCTATAGCACCAAATGACACTACAATTATGGGAGGCTCGTTAATTTTTATGTTGCCATTAGAATGATTTAGAACATCTCTCCTTAATGTAGTAGAGGCTGTTGCAAAAGATTTTTCTTGATCAAAACTTCTTTATGCAAACTGGTTAGACGGTATAGCCTACGAAGGAGCAAAAATAGAACAAGATCTCCAATATAATAAATTTTCGGAGTTCCTTGATGGAAGAAATTGTATAATCAAACGAACAAATGGAAAAATGGTGATCTGAGATTGTACAACATTGTTGGAAAATCAGAAAAAATGATTATTGTTGGATGCTTTAAATAATAGAATGTATCTTGATGGAAAAAAATTAACTTCTCAAGAGCTTCATTCACAAAGTGCTACGATTGAAATATTAAAAATGTTGTTGGAAAATCCTTGAAAAGAAATATCAAACAAACAATTACCTGTTTCTAGTTATAGTAAAAATAAAAATGATATGTTAGGGAAAATTGTAGGTCCGTTACTTTCTCTTGTAGAGCAAAAAACATGAAAAAAACTACCTTTGATTTGTAAAGGTAGTCTCTATGATTTTACAATTAAATTACAAGATTCTGAAATAGAAGTAACTGTTTTACATCCACTTTCTCCTCAAATTTTAAGATAATCCTGGGATTCCTCAACCACCAAGCATATTTCCAATATTAGAAGGATCAAATCCAAGAATTTCTTTGGTTTTTTCAGCAGCTATTTCTTGAGCTTTGTTTTGTGCTTTTTGAAAACAAGTAACAATCATTGATTCTAATTGCTCTTTTTTCGCTGGGTTTAGTAAAGCTGAATCATTGATTTTCAAATCTCTCAGTTTCATTTCTCCAGAAATATCTATGATAATTGCATCTGCTTCATTTCCTTCAGTATCTGTAAACTTACCTTCTTTTCCTCTGATAACAAGATTTTTAAGAGCAGTTTGTAATGTTTTGTATTTATCATACATTTTTTTTAGTTCTCAAACTTTTCCAAACATCGGTTAATAATTAATAATTAAAAATTAATAATAAATAATTTTGCGCCTAGGGTTGTAATGAAATCTCTCAGAAAATCAAGTCTCATTATTTTCCTTGAATCCTTTGAGATAGGGTAGTGCTATCCATTTTTGCTTGTTCATACATGTATTCCAATGAAAGACTAGAAATATGTTGATAATAAGGGGTAATAAATATAAGTGTAGGAGTTGTTAATCATGCTTCGCATAATGTTCACAAAAGCCAGATTTCATAGAGAGATCCCAAATGTTGATCAAGAATAATATATAATTTTCCTGTTCTTTGTATGCTTTCTTTGAAACTTTCTTGTAGTGTAAAAAAGAGATCTGTATGGGCAAAGACATCCATAGTAATTCATTCTTGTTGAAGAAATCCAGCACTATATAAACTATCAACTAATGTAGATCAAAAACAAAGAATCGTTCACATATCTCCATGATATCATTGCTCTTGAAAATGATAAAATCAACCTTTTTGATTATTAATAAGAGGGAGTTGCTCTTTCCATGCAATATGTTCATTTAATCTAATATAGGTAGAATATTCGTTATCAAAAAAATCAGGTATCTGCTCTTGATAAAGTGGTTCTATAACGTGTAATCAAAAATCTCTTGCTTTTGCTATATCTCGTTTATCCCAAAATCATTTATTAGCAAATCCAGGTATTCAGCAACTAGGATTTATAAGGGTAGTTGTTGCTGTTCCGTATTGAATGAGAGGAAACAACATTTCAACAGGTGTTGTAGAAACAATAATAAGCAGTTTTTGGTCTTTTTTTGTATGATGAGCTACTGCTCAAATAAAATTTGATCAATGTTCTTTGGTAAAAGAGTGCTCAATCAGTAACGTATCAAATTTTTTCTTTGTTTGAGTAAGAAAGTCATCATTAAAAAGATATTCGTTATTCATAGAAAGCCAATAAAAGATAAAATTATTTTACTAAGAGAGAATAATTGATAAGAAACTTTGCTGTTTCTCAAAAGATTTTTCCAGCAGTTTGTCATCACCAAAGACTAGATCTTGGACGACGAACCTGAACAATAACAATATAATTAGGAGCATCTTTGGTAACGATCCCAACAAATGATGCATTAGTCCATCCTATTCATTGTTGATATTTCCCCTTATAAGAGATTTGAGATGTTCAACTTTTTCCTCATAAATTATATCCTTCAACTTTGGTTATTGCTCTTAATTCTGGATTTTGATCTACGACGCTAAAAAGGGCTGATTTTATAATAGAACAGGTTTCTGGCTTAAAAATTTGTTTAAGAACTTCTTTTTGATTTGCTAAATACGTGTTTGTTTTTCTATCAAAGGTTGCTTTAACAACGGTTGGCTGAACATAATATCATCAGTTAACCAATGAAGCATATCATGCGGCAATTTGTAAAGGTGTTGTCAATAATCATTGTCAAAACGTATTGTTGAGAAATCTGGATACAGCCACAGTAGAAGGGTTTTCAACGAATCATTCAGATTCTCAAGCAAGCTCTATATTGGTTAATTTTCAAAATCCAAGTTTATCCAAATAATTATAAAAACTTTCTTTTCCGATTCCAAAAACTTTTCCAGTTCCATCTCCATTAGCAATTCTCACCATTCACACATTGCAAGAGAAAACAAAAGCATGAAGAAAACTATTATATCATCAACAGTTGTCAGGATCAGCGTTTTTGATAGTATATGGTCAAACTTTTACTTCATTTGGATCTTGATAAAAATCATATAAGCTAATTTCATCCAAATCAGTTCCTATCCCAATAGTAAATGCCTTAAAAATACTACCAGGTTCGTATGGCATAGCAATGTTTTTATCAACAAAAACTCTTGGTCAATAAACATTTTTTGCAATATATTTTGGTAATGTTATATCTGTTCTCTCAGCTGTTGTTGCTAATCTATAGCTTTCTCACGTAAATATATAAACAGGAACATCAAGATGAGTAAGGTCATCAACGACATATCTATCATTCCATCAAAGAGGTCTCAACTGGAATGTTGAATTATAATCATTGGGGTCAAATGTTGGATAATTTGCTGATGCTTTGAGAGCTCAATTAAATGGATCATATACCAAAATACTCACAGAATCAGCTTTGAACTGTTCTTGATATTTTTTTGAAAGCATTTCTACTTCTTTTTGAATTCCTATATCTATAGTAAGATAAATATCATTTCCATCAATAACATCTTCGATTTGAAAATCATTCGCTCAAACATTACCTATCCAAGAAGAAGAACGTCAGATGATTTTCCCGTCTTTTCAACGTAATTCAGTATCAAAAAATTGTTCAATACCATAGAAAGCATTTCCATTTTTATCAACCATTCACAAAATATTAGACAAAAAAGATCAATATTCGTAGTATCTTTTGGTGTAAGGTTCCAATCATAATCCATGAAAAAGTGGTATTTTATCTTTGTTGCGGTCTTGATAATAGGTTATTTTCAGGTCTTTGATTTTTTGTGCAATCATGGGATTGGCATCAGAAATCAATTTTACATACCTATTTTCTTGTTCTTTAAAAAAGTTTTCAAGATTTGGATATTGATCACTATATCAATATTTTTTTAGTAGTTGTTTGAGTGGTCCAATTTCCCTAGAAATACTTGCGACTTTTTTTGGAATAATGTAGACATAGTTATTTCATTCCAGAGAAATATAATCTAAATTTTTGGCTTGAAGTTCTTGTAAAAATGCCTGATTGGTAAAAAATCAAAGATAATTTTTTTCTCTTATTCCAATATAAATCATTTTATCCAACTGATCTTTGATGATTCAATATGCCATTTGAGGAGTAAATCAAGAAAGAACATCTTGTACTTGTACATTATATCCAGTTCGATCAAATTCCCAGAATCATGAAGTAACAATTCAACTTCAGTAGTAAAAAAATTCTGGTTCTTTTGGGAGAATGGTTTTTTTTGCATAAAGCTCAATGTTTTTTATACAGCTTCCTTTTGTCATTTGCTTCATACCATACATTTCACATAGGTGGGAGTAAATGACAGGAGTAAGATGATCAATAAAGCGTTCTTTATCTCGGACAAATTTGGGATCAACAAAAACATTATACATGGTAATGTTTTCTGTTAATTGTACAGGTTTCCCTGCTTTGTCATAAGCAAAGATATTACCTCTTTTTGCTTTGAGAAGTGATTGACTTACATGCTGGTCACTTAACAGTGATTCATAATAACCATGATTAAGTATTTGTAATCGAAATAATCTCAAAAAGATAATAAAAAAAAGAAAAACAAAAAAAACAAGAAGATAAAATTCTCTTGTTACTCTGAGATGATTAAGCCAAGGAATTCTATCTATCTTTTTTTGAATATAATCGTCAATATTTCTGTATTTGTTAATCATTTGATTGCTTCTATAAATATTTACTCATCAAAAGTGAACAAAATATACTGTAAGATTTTCTTTTCTTTTTTCAATGCAGTTTTGAGAAATAAACTATTACTGTATACCTTTTTCTAGTTTTGACAACGAGAATGCTTGTATCATAAATTAAAAAAAAGAGAAAATAAAAAACAAGTTATTGTTAGAAATGATAGGTTGAAACTAATTAAATATTGATACTTAAGAAAAGAAAAAGAAGAAAAAAAGAAAGAAGATGAAAAAGAGAAGAAACCCTTGAAAACACAATCCCGTTTGATAACAATAGGAACGATACAAGTATGTAAAACTTTTTATTTATTTTTTACAAAAACACATGAAAAAGATTATGACAAAATCTCTTATTGTCTTGGCACTTATTGCTGGTTGAGTATTTTTAGGGTCTACATTTGCTCAATTTGGGGCTGATGTTGGAGGGGTTAATCAAATTGGTGTTGCTGGAACATCTAATGCAGCTGGAACAGGAACAAACCTATTAGACATTATTAGAAGTTTTATTAACTGGATTTTGGGATTGTTGTCGCTTATCGCTCTTGGTATGGCTCTTTGGGGAGGTTTCCAAATGGTTACTGCTGCAGGAGATGATGGAAAATACAAAGAAGGATTTAAAGTATTGAAGCAAGCTGCTATTGGATTGATTATTGTTGGATTCTCATGGATTATTGTAAGTTCTATTTTCTGGCTTATTGGAGGATTCTCAAGTGGAGGAACGCCTACAGCGGGTAAATAATAATGATATATACAAATCTCTCATCTTCGGATGGGAGATTTTTTTTGTTAAAAAAGCGTTTTTGAGTTGATTCATTAAGAGAAATTGGTATATATAAAAGGATGTTATAAATATCTGATGTTAGATGAATTTTGTTTGTTTTTTATTGAAAGAATGATCTATACATTGAACAACAAAAAGTATAATATAAACTTTTAGAACCATTATAACTATTATGACAGATTGAATGAATCTTCATGAATTTGAACTACGTTATCGTGCATATAAAGGATTAATTTTTAAATTCAATCTCTGATGGGATAATGAAACAATTTTGGAATTGACCAAAGTTACTAATAAATGATCTGTGGATAAAGCATTACCAGACATAAGTCCAACAGAACTCAAGGAAATAACATTACAGACATATACAAAATTTAAGAAAGAATATCTCAGTCACCACTGAGATGAACACATTGGTTCATGAACAGTAAGAGAATATATAGATCGTTTGGAATATGAACTTAAAGTAATCAAAGAAATGGGATTTAATTCTTACTTTCTTATTGTTGCAGATTTTGTACGCTGGGCCAAAAAAAATCAAATAGTTGTTGGACCGGGAAGATGATCTTGAGCAGGGTCTTTGCTTGCTTGGGTTATTAGAATAACAGAGGTTGATCCACTTCCGTTTGGTCTCCTTTTCGAAAGGTTCCTCAACCCTGCGCGTATCTCTATGCCAGATTTTGATATCGATTTTGAAGATACACTGAGAGAACAAGTAATTTCTTATGTGAGAGAAAAATATGGTGAGGATAAAGTTTCTTCAATTGGGACATATATGCAAATGGCTCCCAAAGCTGCTTTCAAAGATGTAGCGAGGGTAATGGGGATTCCTTTTGAAAAATCAAACCTTATCTCTTCGCTGATGCCAGATAAAATGTCGATGCTTGATGCAGTAAAGGCTCAAGATACTCCAGAAGAACTCAAAGCAATCTATGAAGGAGATGAAAAAGTCAAAAGGACAGCAGAAGTAGCTGCAAAATTAGAAGGGAATATGAGGCAATTAGGAGTTCATGCTTGTGGAGTAATTATTGCTCCAGAAAAAATTACAACCTATTCTCCTATTCAATATATCAAAGAAGATCAACATGATATTGTATGTCAGTATGATTGACCGACATTGGAATATATATGATTATTGAAAATGGATTTTTTGGGGTTAAGAAATTTATCAGTGATTAAAAACTGTATTAAAATTATTGCCAAAAAGGCAGAAAAAGAAGGAACAGAATTAGATCCCATGTTTTCTTATTTTTTGGAAAACATGTCTTTTTTGCCACCAATAGAAGATGAAGAAACGTTTAAAAAAGTATTTCAAATAGGAGATACTACAGGAATATTCCAGTTCGAATCCGAAGGAATGAGAACATTTCTCGTAAAACTTGAGGCAGATCGTATTGATGATCTTGTGGCGATGAATGCCCTGTATCGTCCTGGACCAATGGAATTTATTCCCAATTATATTGCAAGAAAAAAGGGTGAAGAGCCAGTAACGTATATGGCACAAGAATTAAGAGATGTTTTGGTAAAAAAATATAGCGAAGAAATTGCTGATGATGAAAATAAAAAACTTACAGAAGATTTAGGACCAATTATGAATCTTACGTATGGGATTGCTGTTTATCAAGAACAACTTATGTTTTTGGTGCAAGCAATGGCATGATTTTCACTTGCAGAAGCTGATTTGCTCAGAAGATGAGTAGGTAAAAAAAAGAAAGAAGTAATTGAACAACTCAAAAAAGAATTCGTAAAAAGATGTGCAGAATACAAAAATTATAAAGAAGAAACTTCTCAGTATATTTACGAAAAAATGATAGAACCTGCTGCGTCATATTCGTTTAATAAGTCTCATTCGGTTTGTTATGCAATGATTGCTTATCAAACGGCCTACCTCAAAGCGCATTATCCCGTTGAATTCTATGCAGCATTGATGAGATCTGTTGAAGAAGATACAGATGAGTTAAGCAACTATATTTATGAAACACAATCTCATGGAATAATAGTTCGTTCTCCAAATATCAATACGTCATTTAATCATGTAGCAGCAATCAAAAATGAAGTCAGACTTTGATTTTTTTGTATAAAAGGACTTTGATTGGAAATAGGAGAATATATCCAAAAAGAAAGACAAACAAATGGTAAATTTGCTTCATTGGAAGATGTCCTCAAAAGATGTCAGCAAGTAATCAATAAAAAGTCTTTGGAATGATTGATAAAATCATGAGCATTAGATGAGTTTGGTGATAGAAAAACAATGCTCGAAAATATTGAAACACTCCTTCAATGGGCAAAATCTTCCCAACAAATGGGTGGTGGACTATTTGGAATGACAGATGTGCAAACAAAAATAACGTATAAAACAACCCACCAAACATCTTTTATGGAGAAATTAATGATGGACCAAGAAGTGTTTAAATCGTTTGTTTCTTGACATCCGTTGGATGGACTTTATTATTATATCAAAAAATTTTCTTTCATCTCTCAATTTAAAGGGAAAGAAAAAGTTACAGGAACTTTTATTATAGTTGGATATATAAAAAATATTCAAAGAGCTAAGAAGAAATGATTTTTTGTCGAAATAGAAGATATTTCTGGGAAAATAGAGATTTTTATGAAAGATACCGTTGATCTAAAGAAATTCGATATAGTAATTGTTCATATATTTAAATCGAGATCAGTAAGTATAGAAAAGATTATAAGAACATCGAGAGATCTCCTTATTCAACAAGCTGGTTGAAAATACGATCAAGAAATGACTGTTATCAAAGCAAAAATAATGAGAATGGGGTCAGAAAAATCAGAAACAAAAAAAGAGATTTTACCACCAATTGTAATCAAAGAAGCACAACCTCAAGAAGAAAAAAAACAATTTCCTTTACCAGAAAATATTGAGAAAATTCAGCAATTATCAATTATTGTCAAAACACATCCCGGTGATAAAAAGATACATATAGGAACAAAAGAAATTGCTATAGA
>CAZUIS010000005.1:0-217 GCA_964620295.1 uncultured Candidatus Peribacteria bacterium | reverse complement strand
GGATTCAAAAAAATCCTTGCATTATACGAAAAAAATTAATTTATCTCTTCTTAGAAAGATGCATAATCATATCCAACAGCTTTTAACATCTGCAACAACAATAGCATTGTTTTGACATAAAAATCCTGATGGAGATTGTATTTGATCCTTATTGGGATTTGGTACATTATTGGAGAAAATGGGGAAAAAAGTTTCTTATTTTACTCCTACACTACCG
>CAZUIS010000004.1:0-25811 GCA_964620295.1 uncultured Candidatus Peribacteria bacterium | reverse complement strand
CGTATCATTGCAGGCTTAGCCGATGTCCTCTTTCTCCCCGAAGCCTCCAAAAACTCAGGAAGCCTGATTACCGTAGAATTTGCCCAAAAACTCCACAAACCTATCTATGGTACCCCAAACCTCACCGCATCTTCTATGAGTGAAGGACTCCATGAACAGCTCCA
Source organism: uncultured Candidatus Peribacteria bacterium (assembly GCA_964620295.1). Taxonomy (GTDB): domain Bacteria; phylum Patescibacteriota; class Gracilibacteria; order Absconditabacterales; family Absconditicoccaceae; genus UBA5124. The sequence goes on along the minus strand of CAZUIS010000004.1, from coordinate 25,647 downwards.
AAACGGATCAATGAGACCGCTTTTGGATATTCCTGCCATGTTCAAAACCCACTTTTCGTCTACCCAGAAATCCACTGGAGGAGGCCGCTTATCTCTCTTGCCTAGTTTCGATCCAGATACCCAGCAAATCCTAGAAACCCTCCAAAGCCACCCCTCACTCTCCATTTCCACCCTCCTCCAACAGTGATTCTCCACAGAAAAAATCTACCCAGCACTGGCTCGTCTAGAGATGGAAAATATAATTCATCAGCCAGCTCCCTGAGTATATACCCTCGCCTAAAAATTTCCTTGCAAAACAGCATAAAAACTATACACTACTGCAAACATTTTATTTTTTATGTAATCAAACAAATGAATTTTTTAGGTAAGAAAAGATGATTTACCCTAATTGAAATGCTTATCGTTATCGTAATTATCGGAGTTTTAGCATCAGCATTAATCCCAAGACTTGGATCTGCTAGAGGTAAAGCAAATGATGTAGCGAGAAAAGCTGATCTTCAACAAGTTGCGACAGCTATTATATCTTATCAAATTGATCAAAATAAATTCCCAGTAGGACCAAAAACATTTACGGATACAGGGTTTCAAGCAGATCTTAAAAAAGGAGGGATTGCAAGTATTCCAGTAGGAGATACTACAACAATATGGTCTGGTATGAAAGCAAATGAATCAACAAGTGGATATATGTATTATCCTATGTACAAAAATGGATGAAATAATAATTGATTTATTCTTGTTTCAAGAGCTGAAACAGAATGATGATCAAATTTTGTTTTATGTGGAAATACTATAGCTTGAGATTGATCTGATGATGTAGAAGATTTAGAAATATGTAGTAGTGTAACTTTCGATCCAGATGCTACAAATTGCTGAGTATGCGCGGCAAATGATAAGTGACAACTTAGATATGTTTATAAATACTAAAATATCTTATTTTCAAGAAAACTCCGCAACCGCGGAGTTTTTTTTATTGTCCTACTTTTGTCAGTTTTTTTCTAATTTTGGAATAATATAATTTTATTATTTTAGATTATAACTGAAATATATGAACGAATTATATTATTTTGATAAACGAAATATTCAGAAAAAAGAAATTAATTCAAAAATGGATACTATTCTTTTTTTTAAGGAAAGGGATGTGTTTTTTATAAGTATGTGAAAAAATATAGGACGAGAACAAAATGGTAAAGGAATTAATTTTGCTAGACCAGTCGTAATTGTAAAAAAATTTACTAATACATTGTTTTGGTGAATAGCAATAACAACAAAAAACAAAGAAGGAAAATATTATTATAATTTTGAATTACAGCATAATAAATGAAAAAGAATTGCCATATTATCTCAAATAAGGTTATATGATACAAAAAGATTATTAAGTAAAATAGGAATGGTATCCGACAAAGACTTTTTTGAAATAAGAAAAAAACTTACTGAACTTTTGCAGTAAGCCTATTTTCTGCTCTACCAAGATAGAGCGATCCCGAAGGAATTTTGTGCTTTAATTATAATAATTTTTTTCTCGATTGCAAATCAATTACTTCAAAATTTCTCAAATATCTCACCACTCTAACTCCTCCAATCTTTTTCCTTTCAATCATTCTGGGATAGTTCGATCTTTATTTTGTTTTTTCCTCAACATGGTTGCAATAGCTCCCAATGTCTTCCTCGAATATGGCGCAAAACCTTCCAGAAAATCTAATAATTTTTCAAAATTTATGTTTGGTTTTTCATGCTTTCTTCTAAGTTCTATCAAGGCGCTCGTTACCTTTGGGGCAGGGGAAAATGCTTTGGCAGGGACGGTTTTGAGGTAAATTACGTCATAAGCGAAGTTGATAATCCACCAGAGATATGATTTTTTCTGGGCATCGCTACAAAGCTTATCTGCTACTTCTTTCTGCACCATAAAAACCCCTCCTACATAATCTTGCTGTCCCTCACCAAAAAACTTTCTCAAAATCGGGGAGGTGATATAATATGGCAAATTTCCTACAACGAGGGTTTTTTGAGGAGTTTGTTCTCTTTTTTTCAACTCTTCACTGATATCAACATCAAGCACATCAGCGTGAATTACGCGAACTTCTTCCAATCATTCTACGCTCAGTTTTCCTTCTTTTACCAAATGGTCATCTCTTTCAATAACAAAAAAATCTGGACTTATGTCATGGATAAGTTTGGTTAATGATCATTTTCCTGGACCAATTTCGATCAAAGCTTTACCTCATGATTTCTCATAAATCTCTTTGATTTTATCGCCAAGATAATGCCTAATTTTATTATCAGTTAAGAAGTTTTGTCCTAGATAGGTTCCCACGAGTATAGATTTAAATGGTAAATGATATAGTGTTTATTTCTTCGCAATAAAGAGCAAACAAAATGCATCAATCATCAAAGCAGTATCTTATTTGAATTTCAGGTCTAATTGTGATTGGATTCCTGCTTTGGCTACGGATGGTGTTGATTTGTTGATGATTTTTTTAAATTTGTCTTTTTATTACTCAGATTTTTTATACTTACTTACCCTTGAAAATCAATAATTCATTCGTACAACGACAATTATCTTACTTGATAATAAGAAATAATGATTAAACATATTCCTGTCCTTCTCAACGAAGTCCTCCAAAGTATTCCCGAAAGTACTCATTTTCTCATAGATGGAACATTGGGGCACGGCGGGCATACACAGGCAATCTTGGACAATTTTCCTCAGATTTCCGTGCTCTGAATTGATAGAGACCCCTCAATTTTTCAAGCAACCCAAGAAAAATTAAAAGAATATGGAAATCGTTTCCAAGCAATACAAGGATCGTACGCAGATATTGATATCTTACAAACAAAAAAATCAGACTATATATTATTGGATATAGGAGTAAATATGGAACATTACAAAGACACATCACGCGGGTTTTCCATCAAAGGAGATGCTGAATTGGATATGAGATTTGATCCAACCAAGGGAGTTTCAGCACAACAGTGGATTGCAAAAGCCTCAACCGCTGACCTAGAAAGATGCTTTATCGAGTACGCCGATTTTACCCTAGACAAAGCAAGAGAGCTTTCCACTGCAATCCTCCGTGCAAGAACCAAATCCCCAATTATTACTACTCGTGATCTCGTACAGGTTCTTTATACTTGTGGTTTAGGATGACCTGCTTCGAGTATTATCTTTCAAGCAATTAGAATAGAAATAAATCAAGAACTCGAACAACTCAAAAATTTTCTTCAAAAGCTTCCTCAGCTTCTCAACCCAGGAGGAAGATGTGGAATTATTACTTTCCATAGCATCGAAGATAGAATAGTTAAAAATGTATTCAAATCATTATCTGAAACTTCTGAGCGAATCCTTTGTAGCAAAAAAGCTATCCAACCGACTTATCAAGAAGTTCAAAAAAATAAAGCTTCTCGCAGTGCAAAACTGAGAGTAATCGAAAAATTATAAAATCACTTCAAAGAACTCTTGAAAAAGAGAAAAGTTTTTGTACAAATTAAAAAACAAAGTTTATCTTAGTTCCTCCCAATGAAGACATTTGCCTTTTTCCCGAGCAATTCACTCAAAAATGGATACGAGAACGTTCTGATTAAATATAGAAATCAGGATGCTTTTATGGATTTATTAAAGATTTGATCTTTGATTTTTGTGCTTTTGTTCTGTATGTTTATTTATCTTCGTTATGTAAGTTTGTCTTCAACACATGGATATTTTTTGAGAAAAGAAAATCAAAATCTAAATAATGTATCCTTTCAGTATGAAATATATAAAACCCAAATATTAGATCAAAGACAAAAAAATTGGGAAAAAATAAACTCAACTAAATCAGCAAAAAGAGAGGTAGTTACTGTTAATGCACAAATAGTGACGATACCTGTAGTAAAAGAGTTGTCTATGAAATAGTTCCCGCAACTTTTTTGATGCGGGAATAAAAAATATTGAAATTATAGATGAGTGTCTATAATTCTATGTATCTATTTATCTACTTATTCTTCCGCATGATTGATATTATTTTCAAAACACTATCAGACAAAAATCGTAGAAGAATTATTCAACTACTCAAACAAAAGGAAATGACGGTTTCAGAGCTTTTGACTCATTTTGATATTACTCAAGCATCTCTTTCTCATCATCTCGATATTCTCAAAAGATCAAATCTAGTTATCGACGAAAGGAGGGGACAATTCGTTTTCTATTCTCTTAATCAAAGCGTTTTTGAAGAAACAGTTAATTTAATTCTGAATCTGCTCGTCTAGAAAAATTTCACATCCTATCAATCCTTCATCACCAATTTTATCCAATTTCATATCGCTGAGATTCCATTTTCCAATAGCAGTTCTTCTAAGTTGCGTTAAAATTCCTCCAAGTCAAAATTCTTGACCAAGTCGGTACCCAATAGATCTAATATAGGTTCCAGAACCAACGTGTAAAGAAAGAGATAATAAAGGAAAATTATAGGAGATAACTTTGTATCCATATGTTTTCATTATTCTTTTTTCTGTCAAAATTTGTCCATTTCTCGCAAGTTCATACATTTTTTTTCCATCAATTTTTTTTGCACTAAAAGGAGTGAGAGGAAGTTCTTTTTCTGGAAGAAGTGATGCTAATTTTTCTTCAATACTTACCTGATCTGGATGAGTTATAAATAAGTTATTTTTTTCTATACCTTCTTTTGTAAAAGGATATTGTTCATGAAAATCCCGATAGTCGGTATCTCGGGTATCACTCATTTGTGAAAAGTCTATAGTTGTTTCATATTGTTTATCTAATCATTGAATCTGGCTTAGTAACTTGGTTCATTTTCCTATTCCTATGATTAAGAGACCAGTTGCTAGAGGATCCAAGGTTCAACTATGTCCTATTTTTTGTTTAGGAAAAGCTCTTTTGAGTCTACGAATTACATCGTAGCTCGTTATTCACGTGGGCTTATCTATAGCAAGAAGCATCTTTTAATTTTACTTTGTAAAATTGGGTTTATATTATAAATGTTAGGTGCTAAATAATTTAACATTTAACATCTAAAATTTAACATCAACAAAACTATCCCAAAAATTCGTCAACATTTCTTCCATTATTATTTATAATACGAAGATAATTTTTGAGGAGTTCTGTAGTAGCATGAACATCAGATAATGCTCTATGGGCACGAGTATTGTTGATTCCAAAGTGTTCGCATAAGATTCATAGATTTCTCTTTGGAAGTTCTGGAACAAGGTGTTTTGCTAGTTGTCTTGTACAGAGCCTTGGATTGTCAAAATAGCATCACATATGTTCATAACGAGCATAATTTAAAAATCACAAATCAAAAGAAATATTGTGAGCAACAAAAATATCTTTTCCCAAAAACGAAACAAAATCAGGAAGAATTTGCTGTATTGTAGGAGCTTGCTCAACCATATCGTTGCTGATCCCTGTCAGTTTCGTAATAAAACTAGGAATATGTCTTTCGGGGTTTACCAATGTTTGAAAAGTATCTATTATATTTTCTCCATCAAAACGAACAGCAGCGATTTCTGTTATTCCATGTTTATAGGGACTTAGTCATGTTGTTTCAAGATCGATAATTACAAAATGCATAGATGTTTCTATAAAATAAAGCCAAGCAACTATACAAAAAATAACGAGAGATGCAACCAATTGTATGCTTTCTTTTCGTGATAAAAAAATAGAGAAAAAAATCAGACTTTTTTTGTCACAAATTGTCTACTTATTCGTATACAATAGTAGAAAGTTTATCCCTTCTTACTATATATGAAACTCCAAGAATATTTTAATCAACAAAAGGTCCACTCCTTGTCAGATGTTCAAAAAATGAATGTCTACTACTCTGTTATGGACAAAAACATGAAAAAATCTTTCCAAAGAAAAAGATCTCTTTTGCATGTTAAAACTTTTGTCTATACTTCATTTTTGCTGTTTTTTCTTGTTGGGTTTTATGGAATGTATCTTTTCCAACAACCAACGTTGGAAGATGGTGAAGCTTATTTACTAAGTCGTCTTTCTAACACAAATGTTGCTCAAGCGGACTTTGTTGCTAAGATAGTAGATTTTGAAGGAAGTTTTTATATAGAACAGGGTGGAAAGACACTTCAAACAAGTAATATTAAAGATGGAGATCTTGTGACACTAAAAAAGTGAGCACAAATCATCTTTCACATAGACAATAATACTAAAGCAAAAATTCTTTGACCAGCAAAATTTGTAGTAAACAAAACATCAACATCATCGTATAAAGTTGCTTTGTTATACGGTGAATATGTAGAGATGTCTTCTTTGCAAAAAGAAAATAATCACAATATTGAATTATCTATAGATGGTTTGATTGTTGCTCAGTGAGAAACCAAAAAACCGATAGATTTTCAAGTAGTAAAACAAGGGAAAAATCATGTAATCAAAAATAATGGAGCAAAATTACTTGTTACTTCTGAAGATCAAAAAGCTACAAGCGTTGGTAATAAACAAGTATTAGCTGTTCAATGAAATGACATTTCTTTGTTTGATAGTTTTGATAAGTTTGCTACAGCGGTAAAAGAGAAAAACTTAAGTCAAACATTTACTTTTGTAGATCAACTAGAAAAGGAAGAAGTTGTTGGTAAAGAATCAAAAGAACAAGATTTAAAAGAATTAGCTGGTGAAGAAATTCTTAGTGTTAATGATGAAGAAATTCCAAATATAGATTTATGACTCTCTGATGGGCAATCTGTTGCAACTCCAGAACAAACAAAGATCATTGAAACACAACTCAACAAGACATTGTTACAAAACAATATAAACGAAGTTATCTCGTCATATAAGTGAGGAGATGGTGTTGTTTTCTCAAATTCTTTTGCTCAATTGGAAAAGAAAATTATCACTATTGCAAAAGCATTTCAATATGATTATAGCCCTGCAAAAGGAACAGAAGAAGAAAGAGTGGTTGCTCTTGCTGCTGGTATCCAAAAGGTAGCAGAACATATACAACAAAATTATCTCCTACCTCCAAAATATGTAGAAAGCATAAAAGCGATTATTCCAGATGTGTTGCAACTTAAAGGATTACCTTTTGAAAAAGTTAGTTTAGAAGAATCAAATAATGTCTTATAAAAGAGAAGAAAACTGATGGAAACATCAGTTTTTTTCTTGCATAAAAAAATTATTTATATAAGAACATAAGTAACAAATCTTTAGCAATTAATAAAAAAAATGGTATTAGCTAGTTGTCCAAGTGATTGAAGAAAATTGAGATATTTGATAAATTGATTATTGAAATCTTGATTAGCACAAGAAATCAAAAGAATAAACTATGTAAAATCTTATCGTCTTGTAGAAAAAAACATAGAGAAACAAGAGGAAAAACTTCTTCTTATTATTTGATCAGATAATGAAAAAATCAAACAATTTATTCAAAAACAACGACCAGAAATAGTTTTTTTACCAGGATTATAATTTATATAAAACTTTTTTATGGAAAATATTGCTCTCAATAAAATTCCCCAAGAGCCATGAGTGTACTTTTTCAAAGATAAGAAGGACATAGTTTTGTATATTGGAAAGGCGAAGAATCTCCAAAAAAGAGTTGCTCAATATTTTGCAGTAGGGTCGGTTTGGAAGCAGGATATGATGCAAAAGGCAGACAAGGTTGATTTCATCGTTGTCCAAACCGAGTCAGAAGCTTTATATCTCGAGGATAATTTGATCAAAAAACATCTCCCTGAATTTAATAACCTGCTCAAAGCTGACAATAGTTATACCTACCTCAAAATTTCACATCACGAGTATCCAGAAATCTATCTTACCAGGAAAAAAATCCCTGATGGATCAACTTATATTTGACCAAAACATAATACCCAAGAACTCAAAAAATTGCTCCAATATTTGAGACAAATCTTACAACGAAGATGATGTAAAAATACCCAATTTAAACAAAAGAAATTATGTTCAGATTATTATTTTTGATTGTGTAAAGGACGATGTGCATTAGCAAATCTTGGTTCTTATCAGCCAATAACTACAGCTATTGCCTCATTTTTCAAAGGAAATACAAAACCAATTGAACAGGAAATTCGCCAACAACTCAAAGAAGCGATCGATCATCAGCACTTTGAGCGAGCAGGAAAACTCAGAGATATTTTGCTTTCTTTGCAAGCATTTACCGAGCAACAAACCGCTGTTATCTCATCACCAATCACTGGTCATATTTTGGAAATTAGAGAAATTGGTGATCGGCGAGTTTATGTCGTTCTCTATCTTTATCAAGGAAAAGTTATCGATGTTATTCGTCAGAAAATAGCAAAATCTGACTATGACAAAGATTCTTTGGTAGCTAATCTCAATGCAATCTATACACATACAAACAATGGACAACCAATCAAAAAAATAAAATCAGATTCCAATATTGATTTAGATACTCATTGATTTGAATCTTACGATTGACGATATATTTCGCTTTCAAAGAACCTTAAAAAAGCTGAACAACAGGAAATAAAAGCCTTTATTGAGCGTTGTTTCGCTTCGTTTGTCGTGTCGACATCATTTGAAGAAGAAAACCTTCTCAATGATCTCCTTTCGACACTCCAAACAAGATATCAATTGAAGAATTTCCCATATCGTATGGAGTTGCTAGATATTTCGCACTTATCGGGCTGACGAGCAAGTGGAGGAATCTCCTGTTTGCTTTGAGGAATACCGTATTTCAAGGGCTATCGCAGATACAAAATTAGCTCCAAAGTCAAACAGCAAGATGACTACTCAGCCCTCAAAGAAGTCTTGATCCGTAGATTTCTTAACGACAAAGAAACCACATTGCCAGATATCTTCATCCTTGATGGAGGAAAAGGACAACTCAATGTTGTCAAAGAGTTACTGCAAGAAAAGCCGGATTTCCAAGAAATCTTCGACAAAGTTGTTTTCGTCTGATTAGGAAAATGAGCGGCCAGAAAGACAACCAACATCGGAAAACAAAAAGCCTGAGAAGATATAACCGAGAAAATATATAGCTTTGATGCTTCATTAAAGATTAAGGAAACGAAAATTATTTATGATGACGCAGATAAATTACTTATCAAACTTCGTAATGAAGCTCATAGATTTGCTAATGCATATAGACAAAAACAGATGAGTAAGGAATGGAAATAAATTAGTTTTTTTCACAATAAAGAACAACAATATATCACCGTTCGCGGTTTACATTTCTTAACGGCAAAAAACACAAACAAATCGGCTTCATGTGTTTTTTCTGCCTAAAATGTAAAATGCTCACTTGTGATATATTTGTTTGATTCTTGGTTTCTCTTGCCTGTTCTTTTTATTGTTCGATATATAGAATTATCTCTATTTCTTTTTGAAAATTTTGATCACTGTATAAGTTCCAGTTACAACAGCTATCGCAGCATAAATCATCCAGTTAACTTCTGTCAATGCTGGTATAAGAGTTGCCAGTAATAATCAAATAACTACCAAATACATTTTCAAAATCGCCCAATCCCAAAATCACAAATTTTTTGCACCATCCATCATTTTTTTGTAAAAATTCATCATTATATTTTTGTAAGAAAATAAAGAACGAAATTTGTTATTCTCTCATCATTGAAAGGTTCGTAATGACTTATTTTTTCTTATACACCACAAAGTCCAATTCTTCTCAAACTTCTCTAGAAACTTCTACGAATTTATCTTCAAACGCTGGGAAAAATGTATCCCCGTCATATTCTTTTTTAATCTCAGTCAAATACAAAACATCAGCTTTATCGATAAATTGTTGGTAAACAAAAGCTCCTCATATTACAAAAAATTCTGATACTCCTTCTTTTTCTAATTGTTCCATCAACACAGGGATGCTTGTATAATATTCAACTCCTTCTACAGGTTCCTTGCTTAAAACAATATTTCTTCTATTTGGTAATGGTCTTCCAAGAGAAAGATAGGTATTATATCCCATGACAATAATATGTCCGGTAGTAGTTTTTTTGAAATGTTGTAAATCTTCAGAATAATGCCAAGGTAAAGCATTATTTTTTCCGATAACGCGATTTTTTGCCATTCAAGAAATAATATTAATTTTCATTGTATAACTTTTTTTTAAATAAAAAAAGGGGAATATTCCCCTTATTGTTAGTTTTTTAAAATGATATTTCAAGCTATACAGCAATATCAAATTTGATCGTAGGATGTGGATCGTATCCTTGAAGTTCAAAATCAGTATATTGCCAATCCCAAATGCTTTTCCAATTGGTTAGTTCAAGTTTTGGAAGTTCTTTTGATGTTCTGTTCATTTGTTCTTTAGCTCATTCAATATGATTTTCGTAGATATGAACATCTCCCAAAGAACCCATTAATATCCCAGGTATCATATTTGCTTCTTTTGCTAAGAGCATAAGTAATAATGCATAGCTAGCGATATTAAAAGGTAATCCAAGCATAGTATCTACTGATCTTTGATTCCATGTTAGATTCAAAACTTTTTCTCATTGATGATTAAGTGTTACTATAACTTGCCAACTGTAATGGCAAGGAGGCAATGCCATTTGATTTAAATCGCTTGGGTTTCGTGCGTTGACAATCATTCTTCTATCAAAGGGATTCGTTTTGAGTGTTTCGACAACTCTCTTAACTTGATCTATTTGTTGGCCTGTGTCCTTGAGATTTAGCATACAAAAACCAGCCTGGTTAAAAAGATTTTCTTTAGCTTGTTGAATATTACCGTTTCGGTCTCTTCGCTGAACTCCATAAATTCTTCCCAGATCGCTTTCTTCCATCATTTTCTTTTTTGTTTCTTCATCATGTCCATAGGGAACTTTTTGAGGGTTACATCGTTCATCCCAAATATGACAATTTCTTTCTTGGTACCATTTTTTGTCAGAAATTCATTTTATAAATCATTCAAGTTCTACAGCAACAATTTTCATAGGAACCTTTTTTGTTGTCAAAAGAGGAAATCATTGAGACATATCATGTCTTATAGATCGGCATGCTATGGCATGGGTTCCTATTCATGTTCTATTTTCTTTCAGAGGAGCTTTCAAAATCTCTTTGACCAAATCAAGATACTGACTATCTATTGTGTTCATGAATGAGAAGATAAGAGGTAAATTATTTCTATATCTATCGTTTTTCTTTTTAATGTAAAGACAAGTTTTTTTATCGTATTGAATCAAAAAATAAAAAAAATATATTTCTTGTAACTTTTTTTGATACCTTACGTATCACATAATGAACTTTTATTTTTTTATTTACTCTTATGAAAACAAAACAATTATTTGCAGCTATGTTAGGATTAGCTGTAGCAAGCATTTGATGATTTTCTTTTGCTAGTGAATCTTGTACAACGTATTATGACGGATGTAATACTTGTAAGATTATTGATGGGAAAGTAGCTTGTACAAAAATGGCATGTAAAGCAACTCAAAAACCACAATGCGCTGATGGTATGGATATCGCCACGACTCAGGTAGAATCTAGTATTGCTCCTTCAGAAAAAGTTGATCGAGTACCTCCTTATCAAGGAAATAAAACTTATAAATTTGATGAAAAAGCAATTAATAATCTGAATTTTAAAGACAGTTCTTTGATAAAAATTAATTGTGATACAGCGACCGTTTTGAAAGCTTTGGGATTTGCAGGAAATACAAAAATGTTTTCTGTAGGATTGGAAGAAGGAACTTTTGACTATACTTTTGATATGAGAAATTGTAGTATGCGAGGAAATAAAAGAAATTATGTGTGGTCAAATAAGGCTATTACAGAAAAAGATGCTTTGGCAAAAGCAAAATCTTTTATGGGAAGCTCTTTCTTTAACGGAAAAATTTATGAAAAAGTTGGAGAACCTATCGTAATGTATAGAAATACCAATGGTGGAGTTATGCCATATAGAATAGAAAAATCTGACATGAAAACTTCTTCTGATATCGAAATTGATCCTAATGATACAGGAATTTTAGAGCCAGAATTTGTTTCTTTTAGCATACTATTTCCGTATGTTGTTAACGGAAAGGCAGTATACAATGCTTATGGAAATAAGGCAGGGATAACATTAGAAGTAAATGCTGATGGGGTTTCAAATGTAAATGCTCAACTATTGCCTTTTAAAGGAGCAAATAGAGCTTCAGAAAAATTAACAGCAGAAGATATGGTTTCCTTTATTAAAAGAGGGGGAAACAACCCATTCCGAGGAAATCAAGCAGAAATAGACCTTCAAGCTCCAGAAAGAGTGAATGTATTATTTAGTGTCTGGAGAAATAATATAAATGAAATGTATCTTTCTTCTGGAATCAGACTTGGAAGTAAAGTGAAAATCGATCAACGAAATCCACAACCATATGAAATGATCATTTCTGATTACAAAATTGGAAATAGTAATTATGGATACTAGAATCTTGTTTTACGTGTTGAATGTTAAGTGTTAAATATATGTAGAAGAATCCCTCAGAAATGGGGGATTTTTTTCTTTTCTAAAATTTGCAAAAAATAGAATTCTGAATATTATTAAACTAGGACAAATTGTGTATTTATGCTATATTTACAGATCAATGGAAACATCTCTTCTTATAACCCTACAAAACTACGGCTTTTCTGAAAAAGAAGCCAAAGTATATCTCACTGTTCTCGAATTGGGAACAAGCATTGCTAGTACTATTGCTAGACGTAGCGAGATCAAAAGAGTAACAGTATATACAATTCTCGACGATCTCAAAAGAAAGGGAATAGCGAATGAAACAACAAAAGATGAGGTAAAATATTACAGCGTAATTAGCCCAGATATTTTATTAAAACAACTCGAACAAAAATATGAATCTTTTAAGAAAAAGGTACCAGAATTATTGGCTTTGGCTGAGAAGTTTGGAAACAAACCCAAAGTGAGATTTTTTGAAGGAAAAGAATGAATAAAAAAAATGTATTACGATACATTAGATTATCCAAATACAACAATAAAAGCATTTATGTGAATAGAAGAATCTGTAGAGGTTATTGATATTCTAAAGAAAGAATATGTTCCGCTTAGAATAAAAAATAATATAAAAGCAGAAGTAATAACTATTAGTGATAGTTATAAAAAATTCGCAAACAAAAATTTGGTAAAAGTAAAATTAGTAAAAGATAATATATTAAATCTATTTGGTGAGATAAATATTTATTGAGATGATAAAATTTTTATTGCTATGTATACAAATAATGAAGATACATGAATAATAATAACAAGTAAATATTTACATGATACGTTGTCTAGTATTTTTGATTTTATTTGGGAAAAAATATAGAATAATGGATTTGCTATCAAAATTAAAACATTTAAGTAATAAAAAAGTATTATATATTAATACAGGTAAATTTGATATTGAAAAAATAAGAGTTGATACTAGAAAAAGACTAAAAGAGGTATTTACTCTAGATATGAGTGATCAAATCGTTTATAATTGATTATTACTTAAAGAATATGAAAAATTTTTGCTGGATTATAACTATGATAATACCTCATTAGATTCTTTCTATGAATATTATAAAAAATACTGTACAACCAATTATCCAAAAGAAATAACATACAAAGAAATAGAAGCTAATTTTTTTGTAATGAAAAAAAATTATTGGGAAAATGTTGCACATAAATTTTTTGAGAATCCTTTGTATAAAGCTAAAACAGAATCTGAATTCGAACTGTTTTTGGGAAATAACTATAAATGATTTTTGATCGAAAAATATAAAAGCGATTGAAGAGAGTTTTTTGCTGAGATTCATAGACAATTTCTAGCCGAAAAAAAAGAAAACAACTTTTGATTAAAAAATAATGAGGTAGATAACTGGTTGAAAGATCTATTAGAAAATTGAGAGACATGAGATGGAAGCTTTTTATATAAGTGGGAAACAAAAGATAAAAATGGAATTTCTACAAACAGTTGAATAGAGTTGTTTAATAAAGCTGCCAATTCTGGACTATATAAGGATCTTAAAAAAAATGAAATGAATCAATGGATGTATATATTTAATGTTATTTTGAGAAATACAGATCCCAATATATATAAAGAAATAAAAAAGATTATTACAAATAGTAAATTTATTGCTGAAATATGACCATGAGGAACTGATAAATTATTACAAGTCTTAAAGATGTTTTATGAAAATGATAAGAATAAATTATCAGACTTTTTTTCTGAGAAAATGATAAAATTCTTAGATCTTGATGAAGCATGATACATTGGAATAAAAGAAGAAATAAAGGACTATATTACCAAAAATGCTAATGTAGAATGATCAACATGAGATATGAGGAATGCCAAAAGTAGTGTTTATAGTAATTTAGATAAGACCTCTTATTTTATGTTTTGATGAACAATAGGGAATTTTTCATTAGACGAAATTTGAAAGATTTTTACTAATATGAATACGCATAAACGAAATAAGCCTAATAATGCTTTTATAACATATTTTACCGAACCAAAGACTGATGAAGAAGAAAAGTTTGCAGTTGATTTGTATAGTCATAAAGAAATGGAAAATTTTATTTTGTCATGATTTGAAGCTTTATGATTTCCTAGAGAAAAAATAAAATATATTGTTAGATATGAATCTAAAAAAGGAGAAGACCCTTGAATGATAAAAATATGAGCAGAAGTAGTCTCAGATGTAGAAATACTATCACCATCATGAAAAATATATAAAAAGAAAAAGTGAGAGATTGTTTGGGCAGTTAATTCATTAAGATTTTGAGAAGACGATTTAAAAAACATTGCGGAAAAGCATGATTTTAATTTAAAAATTAGTACTTGAGATAAAAAAAATGTGGGTGTTGCCTCCGCTGTTTTTGAGAGTAAATGATTTCTTTTTAACGATAAATTTAAAAGACCAAGAAGTATTATATATGGAGTCTTAATATCTTCAATGTTATTAAGTGGATGATGATATCTTTTACAAAAGTTTGATCAAAATAGTATTCAGAGCAAAATAAAGGATCATAAAAAAAAGATAATATATAATAAGTCGTTGTTCTATTTTGAATATTTATGAGAAATTAATTCGATTTCAGAAGAGTTAGCTGAAGAATTTATATCTATTTATTGAACAAAAAATCTTACCTATGAAACAATTAGAAAAGAAATAGCATTATATTTGAAAGATTTTACAGAATGAAATAGTCGGTTAAATGAAATTAAAAAAGCGCCTAATGATTTAGAATTAAAAGATATGTTTCTTGCTGATTTTGTTGAAAACCATTTTTATGAAAAAATGTTTGAAAATGGTTTTGATAATCTAGAACCAGAACCATTTTTAAAAGGAATGGAAAAAAATTTAATAGAAACATTAAAATATAAATGACCACTTAAGGAATGATATAATGAAAAGGAATGATTGTGGTATGTAATACATGCTCCGGAAAAATTATACAGTATAGAAACTTCAAACGGTGAAATAGTACCTTTAGTGCAATGATATATAGTTCCACATCGCTGTGAATCTATTACTATAAAAGTACCTGAAGTATGATATGATATGGCTCTTAATAACTACGATCCAACTCAAATCATTCTTTCAAAAACAAAACCAGACAGTGATTGAAAGATAACAATAAAAAAGATTATATTAGGCAATCCTTTGAGCAATGGTCCAATTAATTGAAGATCAGAAATAGCATTGAAAGATTTAATCACAAACTATAAACCAATTCTTTTTAGGATAGACAAGACAGAAACAAGTGTTCGAGAACAAAAAAATTTGACAGTTGATCAGGTCTCTATAATAGAATACTTTGAAAAAAAAGATGCGCTTTTTAAAAAAACTTGGGATTTGTTTAAGAAGTTGTCAAAATGTGAAAAACACTACATGGGAAAACCATATCTTCCACAAGAAATTTCCCAGTTAAAAAAAGAGATGATTATAGATCTTTATGAAGACCGTCCTTTCTGAAGAAATGTTATATCCACATTTAAGAATAATGATAAAAAAATGATAGATTATGTTTGAGAATTTATTAAAAAACATGAGAATATATTAAAATAATTGATATATTTTTGCTTGTTGCTATTTTATGACAACACAATTTGCTAGGTATGAATTGATTTTAATATCTTTTTATATAAAATAGAAAATGTCAACAAGACAAGAGATCATTAACAACAATAATCCTTAAAACAAAATTCAATGAAAAATCTAGATGAGAAATTAGAGCTTCTTCATTTTTGTTTGATAAAAGATGGAATTCCAACTGAACTCCCAAAAGCACTTGAGCGATATCAATATGACTTTGTTAAGTTCAATAAAATTGCTCAGAGTTGTGAATCATCAAACGAAGATATCTATATTAATGCTCTTAGAGAATTTAGAGATACTTTATTGCAAGAAGAAAAATAAATAATAACGTAAAACCGGGGACAGGGGGTTAATACTGAACACAATGTATCATGAAAAACAAACTTTTTGTTATCGAATCGGGAATAATTTTAGGGTTAACAATTGTTTACCTATTGTTTCCACAAGAAAATGTTCATATATTTTTTATAGTTCCATTCCTGCTTTTTGGTTATATATTTGGGCTGTCTTTGAGTCAGGAATATTATCGTCCTATAGGAAATAAAATAACAAGTATCTTGATGATTTTTGGATCAAGTGTGCTCCTATCTGGGATTGCTTATCTTCTTCAACGAGCAATATTTGTAAAAAGCCTTTTTTCAGGATATTTACTTTTCCTAGGATCTGTTGTATGTTTAATTATTGTGATAATGTTTCTCCTTAGTAAAAACATATCACTATTAAACCAAAGAATCTATCATGATGAATCACTATAAACACATAAAAAAATGAAAAATCTATTTTTTGCTGCAAGTGTTCTAGTAGTACTGGCCTCTTGCAATCCAAAAGAAAAACGTGCTTTTATCCTTGGACAGGAGCGAGGAAATGATACAACAATCATTGCGTTGAAATTTAATATGCCGAATGCATTTATTGTTTCTGTATTCACAGAATCAAGATTGTCTCCTAGCATAGAAAAGTTTCCAACAAATTCTACTTACCTTCCACCAGATAAAAAGGGATTAACGGTTTATATTCCAACCACCAAAAGTGGAACAAGATTCTTGGTTATGGTTACTGATGTAAAAAATCAGAAAACAATAATGATAGAATCAAAAACAGAGTAAAGGCTCTCTATTAAAAAAATCCCAGGAAGTTGTGGACTGGTAGTAATTTCACAACACATCGCTGACAAAGAATCCTTTGTCAGTTTTTTTTTATTTTTAAAGATTGTTGCTACTTTCTGACAACATGTTTTAATAGGTAAGTATTGATATTTGTATACAATTGATTAAAAACAAAAATGTCAATGTAGATATTTTATATAATATGTATAGTCAAAAATGAAAACACTAAGTAATCAAGAAAATCCATTTTTTAAAATCAAGGATGATATCGGTTTTGTTCAGAGGGAAATAGAAAAATTTTCTCTGGATAATTATCAATCAATAAAAGAATTAATCGAGGAGGTAAGGATAAATATAGAATCTCTTTTTTTGATGCGTATTTGAATGACAGAAGAAAAGTATAAAGAGAGGTGTGAAAGATACGCAGAAATAAATAAAAAGATAAAAGAATACAACAAAGAACTTCCGAGAAAAACACTTATAGAATATCTCCAAAAAAATCCTGAAGAATTTATAGATACTAAACTTTCAAAAATAGGGCATATCAAGGAAACAGATTTTTTTGTGAAAAATAAAAAGGATTGTATCAAAAATTTTATTCCAAAAATAGAACCAAGACCCCAAATAACAATCGATCCAAATTATTGCGAAATAGTTAAAGAGAAGTTAGGAGAGAAAAAGAATATTCTTTTAGACGATCTAACTATATCGTTGGAAAATGCAAAAATACTATTTAGAGATATGTTCCAAGATTATACTAATGCAGGAGAGTTATTTACGAAATTATGAATTACCCCAAAAAAAGTAAATTATTCATTTTTTACCAAAGAAAACCCAATTGAAAAAACGGAAAAAAGCAAAACCACAGAAAAGAAAATATGATGAGAAAAAGAAACACCAACAGTAAAAAAAGTCTGATTTATTATGAAATATATCAAAGATAATAATATTTTTGTTAATCCAAATAATATAGTTCAGGATGCTAATTGACGATATCAAATATACCTTAATCAACAAGATATTACTATTTTAGTATCTGACGAAATAGTAAATAATTCTTTTAGAGATGCTACATATCTTGTTAAGTGAGTAATTCCATGATTAAGAAATATGAATAAAGACGAATTTAAAACCCAACACGGAAGAAGAATAACATTCTCCGATAGCTGGGAAAGAAGAATGGAATGCGCTTTTAATGAGGATGCTAATCAATGGCCTATTCTTTGACCAGATTCAGAAGAATGTGAAAAAGAGGAAAAAATATTAATCACCGATAGAGCAAAATTTATAGGAATTATTAAAGAAAACTTTGATGCAAATAACTTTAATATCGAGTCATACTACAAATTTGCCAGTAAATATAATAGAGATCCTTCTCGCAAAGAATTACTAAGACTTAATGTTTTAAGCAACGCTTCTTTGTTGGGATTATGATCACCAAAAATTAGTGAAGAAGACATAAAAAAAGCAATATTTGAAGGAGAAAAAAGAAGTTTAGCAATTCCAGAAGGGGCTTATTTTTCTAATGAATACACAAAAAAAACGCTTGTAGATATGAAAAATTGTAGTCAATTTGATCCAGAAAAAGTACTTTGATCCCAAAATTATTTAGACTGGACTTTGTTGATGCTTAAGCAATGATTCCAAGCAAAAACAATTGACGAGATAAAAAACAAGTCTCAAAAAGAAAAAAAAGAAAAATTAGCCGAATACACAGGAATAAAGTGATTACCTCTTTTCCCAGCAAAAATTACCTCTATGCTTGGTGGACGTACAAGATCTATGGATGAAGAATATCAGAAAATGTTACGAAAAAGGTTTATTATGTATATTGAAAACAATCAAAAAACAGAAGCCTATAAAACTTTAGAAAAAGAAATATTAGAACGAGAAATTTTACGGGAAGATAATTCTTTACGCCCAAGAGAAAAAATTATCTCTCATTTTTCAGAGGAAATAAGTGATGGAACAAAAGAAAAAGAAGAACAAAAGATACCAAACACGAAGAATGAATTTATAACGAAGTCAAAAAGTGAAATTCTTTATGAATTAAAAAATCCAATCGGATTCGAATCATTTCCTCCTTATGAGGTAAGAGTGGGAAAAGTTATAGAAGAAAAAAATGATTATCGAATTATCAAAGCACATAATTGTGTCGTAGAAATTAGATTGTATAAGTCTGATGCATGAACGAAATATCTTTCCCTAGGCGATAAAATCAATGTTTTTGCGACCAGAAAAAATCCAAAAGAAAATTATATAAAGGTTCTCATAGAAACGAGAAAAGGTTTTGCAAAAGTGGCAAAATTCAAAAGAAACAACGACATTTCTATCAATGAGTTTATTCCATGAAAGACGTATAAATCTATTATTGATAAATTTTCAAAAGATGGCGTCTGGTTGTTTATAAATAGTTGATATTGTGGTCGAGTTCCTCTACCAAATAGTCAATCATATAAAGTAGGTGATATTATTTCTGTGATATATCAATGAATATATGACAAAGAAAGGGTAAAATTATCATTACCGCTATAATTTTATTCTTTTCTCTCCCATAAAAATGACAGCAAAAAAAGAATATCAACACCAAGAGCAAGTTGTTTTGGATACAAAAACCCAGAACCTCAAAAATAAAAAAATTTATTTTGATTCCAATTGAACTGAAGTCAAAATTGGATATGATGAAGAAAAAGGTATCGGTTTTGTTGAAATAGTCTCAGAATAAGAGAAGTTTAGCAGCAATGCGGGATTTTTCTCTTGTCCTCTTTTTGTTAAAGTATATATTAAGAAACGCTTTAATTTAATACTAATTATTATGCTTCAAAAAGTTTTTATTATCTGAGGACCGGGAAGTGGTAAATCTTACTTAGCAAACATTTTATCAAAAAAATTCGGGCTACCTCATTTTGAACTCGACGATATCTTTTGGGAAACAAAATATACAAAAAGGAGAGACGAAGACGAAAAGAAAAAGGAACTTTCAAAAATCATAAAAACAAATAAGGGGCGAATTATTGAAGGAATTTTTTACACTTTTATTGAAGAGGCGTTATTACAGGCAGATGAAATTATTTGGTTAGACATCCATCCGAATATTCTTTCTCGAAGAATTTTTAAGAGATATCTTTTAAATCTTAAAAACCGTACATGAGAGACACTAAAAAGTGTTCGATGATTGATAAAATGGGCAAGATGATATAGAAGACAAAACGGCTATTTTTATAAACATAAGGAATTATTAGAAAAGCATAATTTAAAATTTGTATCTATAAAGAATAAAAAGCAATTCAATCAATACATCGAATTATTAGATAGAAAATAAAGAGTAAAAGAGCTGATGGCTCTTTTTTCTCTTGCCTTCTTTTTTTCAAACGATACACTTAGAAAAATCTTTATCTTCTTTATCGAAGAAATGTCTGTCTATTCATTCTCTCAGCTTCAAGTTTTTCAACAGTGTCCACGTAAATATCAGTACAAATATGTTGATCAGATCAAGGAAAAAGAATTTGAAAGTTCGCCAGATTTAATCCTTTGACACAGTGTCCACAAGGTGTTGGAGAACTTATATAATAATATTAATGTCTTTAAAATTCCAAATCTAGATGAGGTGGTCGCAGATTTTTACGAAACATGGAAGCAAGAGATAGCTGATGCGACCAAGGACAAACCCTTACAAATTAAAGGCCAGCAAACCCTGGAAGACTATCTGTATTATCAGAAATATGCTCCCTTCTCAGGGGTGCAAGTGATTGCTACGGAAAATATGGTTAATTTTCAGTTGGACACAAATGGACAGCAACAGTTTCGTGGAGTAATCGATAGAATAGATAAGGAAGGTGATACCTTTGTAATAAATGATTATAAGACCAATAAAAATCTTCCTCCTGAACAAAAACAAGAATATACAGAACAGCTGACTTTATACGGTTTGGCACTCCAACAAAAATATGGAAAATATTTCAAACATATAAAAGCCAGATTGCATTATTTACATTTTGATATTACCGACGAACGAGAGATTTCGGACGACGTTTTGACTCCTGTTGTCCAAAAATATTCAAGTATTATCGAGAAAGTAGAACACAAAAAATTCGCTTATAATATGGGGGACAAAAGGGCTTTTGAGCCAGTTCAAAACGAGTATTGTAAGTATTGCGAGTATATGTCGATTTGTCCCCTACGGGCACACATGAAATACGATGACAAGGTAATATGAGGCGAACTGTGAGAAAAAACGGTGAAAGGTCTCGTCGACGAATACGTCCAGTTCGCCAAACAGGAATCCGAAGCAAAAGCGCAAAAAGAGCTTCTCAAGGATATGCTTGTTGAATATCTCGAAAAAAAATGATTCCTCAAATTGTTTGGAAATACATAT
Source organism: uncultured Candidatus Peribacteria bacterium (assembly GCA_964620295.1). Classification (GTDB taxonomy): domain Bacteria; phylum Patescibacteriota; class Gracilibacteria; order Absconditabacterales; family Absconditicoccaceae; genus UBA5124. Next base: position 4,187 of record CAZUIS010000004.1, on the reverse strand, counting down.
AAAATTTCTGCGAGCCAAGGAGAAAATGTTTCAATAAAAGACAAAGATATGCTTGTAAAAAAATTAACAGAACTTGGAATGCTAGACCAAACAATGGATATAGACAGATTTAAAGTTCAAAAGTTAGTAAAAGATGGGGTATTAGACCCCACCAAACTTGACTGATCTGTTGAGAAATCAACAAGTCGAACGTTGAGAGGAAGTGAATTGTGAAACAAATAGTTTGCTTTTTATAGGTAAAAATTTAGAATGTAATAAACCCAAAAAAACAAAAATATGAAACCATTACTTCATCCAGGAGATTCTTTTCAAGGATATAAAATTCCTGAAAGTATATATGTGGACCCAAATATAAACCCCATTGATACCCAAGGAGAAATGTTTCTTCAACTTCTTGTAGAAATATTTGCAGATCAGAAATTAGCGCCAAAGATTTCTTGCTCCTGTAAACAAACAAAACTATTTGTTCTTCTTTCGAGATGTTTTCTTGTTGAAAACAAAGACCGTATTTCAAAAACAGTAACAAATCATATTCACGTTGTTTGTTTATCATGCAAAAAAACAGCTTGGATGGTAGGCCCTGAAAAAGATATTTTGGATCAGTGGAAAAATAATCAAGCCATTGGAAAAAGACTCTTGTCGTCGATTATCGAAACAAAAATATCTAACCAATTAGAAGGAACTGCTATGTTTGTATAGCAGTTTTTTTAATGAAAAATTATATTTCCTCAGCTGATTCACTCTTCGATATCCTCTTCTTCACTTTCGTTTGCTGCTTTTTTTTCACAAACAGAACAGTGTTTTACAAAAGGATCTTGAAGTCTAATTGCCTGTACGATCATGGGTTCAAGATCTATAGTTTCATCTCTAGCATTGATAACAAAAATTTCTTCATCAGTAGTGTCTTGTTCTTCTTTTTTGCGCTCTTCACTAATAACAAATCTGGAAATATATTCCGAAGAATTTACAGTTCTTGTATAGGTTGTTCAACAACGATCGCATATATCTTCAAGTTCACAAGAAATATTTTCTAAGGTTACATACAATGAATCTTGATTTAATGATCTCAAAACAACAGTTCCTGAAATTCCTTTTTTGGTAATTCCTGGTAGTTGTCAGCTAAGTTTTCATTCAAAATCAAGAGCGTCAGATTTTCCTCCTTCTTGCAATAAATCACCAACTTTAACAATAAAATTTTTATCTTTCATTTAGAATAAAAAACGGTAAAATAGCATATAGTTAACAATCAATAGTATCTTTTTACTAAGAATTTTCAATTGCTTATCAATGAAATCTCCTTGGAACATTACCCAGCAAATATACCAAGAAAAAATCTTTTCTTCACTTGAAAAGCAATTTTCTCAATATATTTCTCCAGAAGATCATATTGCAGTAGCAGTTTCTGGTGGGCCAGACAGTATGTTCCTAAGTGTAGCATTGTATAATTTTTTTGTTCAACACACATATAATCTGGATCATCTAACTTTTATTCATCTCAATCACAACGTAAGAGATGAAAGTACACAAGAATTGAAACTCATAAAACAACGATTTCAAGGGACACAACTAGAAACGTTTACCAGACCAAAAACGCTCAAAGCAAGTGAAAATGATCTCAGAAAACGAAGATACCAAGCGTTTTTGGATATCATGAACAAGAGATGAATCTCAAAGATTTTCCTTGGACATCATTTTGATGATCGTGTAGAAACATCTCTTCTCAACCTTGTTCGCTGATGCGGAATTGATGGTTTTATGGCAATAAAAGCTATGGAATCTCATCATCTTCTCCAAGGAAAAGTAGTGATTAGGCCATTGTTATCTCTTCGTAAACAACAAATTCTTGAAACATGTGACAAGGTATGAATTCCTTATGTCCAAGATAGTACGAATAGAGATAGTTCGGTTAGTCAAAGAAATTACCTCAGAAATGAACTCCTTCCTGATTTGTTTAGTCAAAAATGATTTGAACAATTATTCCAAAAACGATACAAAAAATATGATAGCCAATCCCTTGAAAATCTCTTACAACCAATAACAATAAGTCCCCATCGAAAAGCAACATCAGCCTATTGTTTATCCAAAAACAAAAAAGAAGTAACCGCTCAAGACTTACTTCGCATCTTCAAACAACTTCATGCAAGTTCTGGAATTACCTCCAAAACCCTTCAAGAGTTTCTCCAATTCATTCACTCGGGAACCACAGGACGAAAATATTTTCAAGGAGTAACGATTATGATTGCTCATACCAAAGTATATTTTTTTGTGGCGCCGCTTCGCTTCCGAGAAAAAAATCTTGATAACAACAAACAAATTACTACCCTCTATTACAAAGGAAAGACATGGAATAAGTATTGTATTGCTCAGAAAATTCCTATTTTCCGAAGAAATTTTATCCCTGTTGTTATCAAAGGAAACAAGATTGTTTCTCGAGATAAGAAACAACGGAAATCGACAACTATTTTTTAATTATAAACTTTATCTATGTCAGAATTTATTCAACCAATACTCTTCCAAATAACATCAACTCGGTCATATATTGTCACAACGATTTCTCAAAAACGAGGTCGAACACCTCGAGTGGTAGAATATGTTATTGTCCTTGTACTTTTTTACTTGATTGCGATATTTTTACTTCACAAAGTATACCGTTTTTTCGTGAATTCTGTAAAAAAACAAAAAGGAAATTTTCTGTTTGCTTGTGATGCTATTCTCTATCAATTTCAATATCAAAATCTGAACAATCCTCAGAATATTACTTGGATCCAAGAAATTATAAAAAAAGCGTCGTATGAACAATCTTATGAATTTTTGTTAGAAAAAATATCTTTGCTTTCATGAGAAAAAGCTGACCAATTAGCAAAACAACTCAAAAAAACATATCACTGATATACTTCAGCATCAAGAAGAAAAACACTCTGCTGAGTGTTCCTTATGATTATTACCTTATGAGTATATAAACTTTTTCTAGAAAATTAGGCTGCCATAGGCGGTCTTTTTTTTGCTCGTTTTCTGTCAAACTGTTCCAATGATTCAGAAATTTGATGAGGATTTTGGTGCTTTTTTTCTGGTTTTTTTGTGTCAACTCCCATAGCACGTCCGAGTTCTTTCAATCCAACAGCAAGACTGATTCCTTTTTTGGAACCAATAGTATGTGCTAGGGTTTCTTTTTGTTGTTGAGTATGTTGTTCTATATGATTATTTTCGGTCATACGAAATTGAGAGAAATAAAATCGTTTCGACTATATGCTTTTTTCCAAAAAAAACAAATAAAAAAAAGTCCCCGTAAAAAACGGGAACTCTTTAATCTATTTACTAATCATACCAGTTTTGATCATTTGTGCATAAATCAATTTCACTAATTTCTTCCTTTAACTGGTCTGTTATTGGTTCTGATGAACTGTTTATAGATCCTTTTTCTAAAAGCATCTTAATAATGGATTGTTTTTCCCAATCGCTTCTAGAATTATTACCAACGAAGTATTCGTTTATGTATTCTTCAATTGTAATTGTATGTGTTGTCATTTTTCTCGCTTATTTAAATTATTTACTACGCCAAATCTCCTGTTTGTCTTTGATAATCCAAAACTCTTCTTTGGTTTTAGATGCTTCTTTGGCCCAGAAGATGGCATATCTTTGATCATCTTTCAATAGAGCAATAAAAGGAATTGTTGCTTGTTTTTCATTTTTATCAACAGCGAAACAATTTGTTCCAACAATAGTAATTTGTTTATCTATTGCTTTATTGATATCTGTGTAGAGAGTATTGATAATGAATTTTCTCATAGGAGGTCCATCTATCTCATCTACGATATCCATCCGAATATCTTCGTTTGCTATACAAGGAAACACTTCCTTGAGAAGAGAAATAGTTGTTGACTTCCTCTTGGACGCAAATATTTGAATTTCAGCATTCAGTGTATCCAAACCTAGTTCTTTTAATTTTGTGATAAGTTGCTGTCTAGGTGTCAAAGGAACAATGTTCCTATTGATAGGAGGCAAACTATCACGAACAGGGATTGAATCCAAATTTGGAATACTATCCAATCTCATACTATCCAGTTTTGGAATACTGTCCAAAGGAGGAATACTGTCTTGTCGTAAGGAATCAAGTGAAGGAATAAACACCGGTTTTGTTAACCGATAAATGTCATATCCACCTAATCCTCCAGAGCGATTGGACGCAA
>CAZUIS010000003.1:0-25811 GCA_964620295.1 uncultured Candidatus Peribacteria bacterium | reverse complement strand
TATAAATACTTAACACTTAACATTCAACACTTAACACAATGTTAAGCAGCACAACCACATCCTACAAATTTTACCTCTTCGTAATTGTTTACTAAATCATACGCATTCGTTGGATTTGAAAATTGTCTAACAAATTCTGAATTAGCAGTCTTACTTTCATCAAAATATTTACGAGAATAGAATTCTGATTTTTTTCCTATATTGTAATGACTAACTGGTCTAAGATATCCCATAACTCTTGTATATACTTGACATTGAGTTCTTTGGATTTCTTTTCCTTCTTTGTTGTAGAATGTTTGCATGATGGCGTATGTATAATAAAATAAAAAGAGGTTTTTTTTATTGAACTTTACTTTCTTCCAATATTCTTAATTTCTCTGGATCAGAGGTGTGTTTCTTTCTAATGTCCATATTGAATTCGTCTCCTACATATCCAAGCTCTTTATCGCATTTCGGACAATAATCATGTTCTCCTATGACATATCCATGCTTTGGACAGATAGAGAATACAGGAGAAATAGTGATATAAGGAAGTTGATAGTTTTCGATAACTTTTTTAACTAACATTTTACACGCTTCTGCATCAGAAAGTCTTTCTCCCATATACAAGTGAAGAACCGTTCCTCATGTATATTTACATTGAAGTTCATTTTGAAGTTCCAATGCTTCAAAAGGATCGTCTGTATGACCTACTGGGATTTGTGTTGAATTCGTATAATAAGGTGCTTCATCGGTTCATGCTTGAATAATCTGAGGGAGTTGCTTTTTATCTTCTCTCGCAAATCTGTAGGTAGTACCTTCAGCTGGAGTTGCCTCAAGATTATAAAGATTTCCTGTTTCTTCTTGGTATTCTTTGAGTATTTCTCTCATATAATCTAGGATTTCTACAGCAAATGTTTTTCCTCATTCAGTTGTCATATCTTCTTTACCATTGGTAAAGTTCATAACAGCTTCATTCATTCCATTCAATCCAATAGTTGAAAAGTGATTTCTGAAAGAATGGAGATATCTTTTTGTATACGGATAGAATCAACTATCAAGCCATTTTGTAATCTCTTTTCTTTTCAATTCAAGAGAAATTTTGGCTAAATCCATTAATCTTTTGACTTGTTTCTTAAATCATTCCAAATCATTTTTATAATTGTATCCAATTCTTGCCATATTTAAGGTAACAACTCATATTGATCATGTCATTTCTGAAGAACCAAAGAGACCACCTCACCTTTTTTCTAATTGAGTAAGATCAAGCTGGAGTCTACAACACATAGATCTCACTGCTCCTGGTTTATATGCATTAGGATTTTCTACTTTAGTAAGGTTTCCATGTTCATCTTTCACTGTCTTAAATTGAGATCCTACAAAGTTTTGGAAATAAGGAATTCCATATTTAGCTGTCATCTCAAATAATAAGTTTACATCTGGATCATCCCATGGGAAATCTTCTGTAATATTGTAGGTTGGAATAGGAAAGGTAAAAACCGCGCCAGTCCAATCTCCTTTAGTATAGATTTCAATCAACACTCTATTAATTAATTTCATTTCTTTTTCTAGTTCACCATATTTTTTTGGATAATATCCATGTTGGATACCACCAAGCATCAATGACTTTTCTCTAAGATCTTCAGGACATTTCCAGTCTAAGGTGATATTAGTAAACGGAGTTTGTGTTCCCCAACGTGAAGGAACATTAAGACCGAATATGAAATTTTGCATTTGTTGTGTAACGTATTTGTGTACCCTTCCATCAATATAAGCACTTCTTGCTTCTTCAGATTCGAATTGTACTTTCAGCTCATTTAATTCTTGCTCAAGCTCTACTTCGTATTTATGAACAAATGGGGCAAGATAGGTATCGAAAGATGAAAATGCTTGTGCTCAAGCCCACTCATTTTGTAATGTTCCCAAGAAATTAATCATTTGATTTACTGCAGCTTGAAGATTTCTTGGAGGAGCTGACTGAACTCTATTATCTAGTCCATTAAATCCTTCTTCAAGAAGTTGTCTAAGAGACCACCCTGCACAGTATCCTGAAAACATATCCAAATCGTGAATATGGTAATCTCCATTTCTGTGAGCATTTCCTACTTCTTCTGGGTAGACATGGGATAGCCAATAGTTAGCAACAACTTTACCAGCTACGTTAAGAATTAAACCTCCCAAAGAATATCCTTGATTTGAATTTGCATTTACTCTCCAGTCTGTTTGTTGAAGATACTCATCCATGGTTTTCCCAACCTCTACAACGACTTTTCTCGCTTCTCTTGATTCAGCTCTTTTTTGGCGATACAAGATAAACGCTTTTGCTACGGTATCGTGACCTTCTTTGATAAGAGTTTGTTCTACAGCATCTTGAATCATTTCCACGTCAGGAATTTCATTTCCTACTTTTGCAAGAACGAATTCAATAACTTTTTCTGTAATCATTTCTACTTTGCTATAGTCTGTTCCGCCAACAGATTCAATTGCACGTTTGATGGCATTTTCAATCTTGCTTCTATCAAAAGAAACAATAGCCCCATTACGTTTTCTTACTTTATAAATCGCCATAACTCAACAAATTTTGAGATAAAAATAAAAAACACTAGATATAGTAGTATTTGTTTTCTTGTTGACCTATATATAGTATTTTCCAAAGAAAATCAACGGAAACTTTATTCGAACAATTTACCGTATGATAGCTTTTGGTTAGCACAAAGATAAAAAATCAAGAGATTTTTTCACATTTTTTTGTCAATTTTGTGGGATATTTGTTGGGGATTAAAATATAAATAGTGGGTAAAAAATAAAAAAATTTGCAAAAAACAATAATTCTGATTATACTATAATTGTTTATTTTGCTTATCATTATGGATAATATATATCACAATAGCTTGGAAGATAATACGATAGAAGATAAAGAAAATTTATCTTTTGAAAATTTTGATAAAATAAAAAAAGAAATATGAGAAATAGATATTACAAAAGAGTGAATCAAGAAAATTTATCAATGGAAAGAAAAAGTTTTCAAAAACGATAAAAGTTTCACAAAAAACATATGAAAAATAGATGTAAATTATCTATTTTTTTCAACAAAAACCCCAAAACCAATTAATGGGTGTCATCAGCATGCTTTGGTATTAAAAGCTGTTTTAGAAAAATATGGATTCCAAGTAAAAATGATAGAAACAATAAATAAAGATCGAAAATATAATAAGAAAATTTTTTCAGGGCATGTTCTTTTGAAAATATGTATAGAATGAAAACGAGAAATTTTGGATACAACAACAGAAAATTGTTTTTTTTTAAACCAAGATCAAAAGACAAAAATAATAGATAATCAGCGATATCCATTTGCAGAGGGTTCTAATCTTAGAGATATGTGAATAGTAGATAGTAAAAGTTTGTATAATAAAATGAAAGAAGCATATGCTGAGTTTAAAAAACAAAAAAGAATGAATAAATATCAGAAGATAAAAGATATAATAATTGATATTTTAAATCAAAAGTAATCCGTCTTATAATATAAAAAATTTCATTAACTTGAATCTTTTTATTGAATTCCTATACAGAATTTATTTATATTCTGATTTTTTTGATGCTACAAAATTACCAGAAAGCTTTTAAAGCTTATGATATTAGAGGAAAGTATAAAGAAGAAATTGATGAAATGCTAACCTATACTATGGGAATAGCAATCGCAAAATATCTACAAGCAACACCAAATAAAACAATTCTGATTTGATCTGATGTTAGAATTCCAAACACGTCGTTAATTACTGCTTTTATTTCAGGGCTACAATCTCAAGGAATCGAGCATATCTATCGTACAACAATAAATGAACATACTGATCAAGAAAACTATCCTTATGGAATTTGTAGTACACCAGGGCTCTATTATTTAGCACAGAATGATGTTGATGTAGCAGTCGCTTTTACTGCTTCGCACAATCCACCAGAAGATGTTGGTATGAAATTTTTTGATAAAACTTGTACGTTCTTATCACAACAAACATTATTAGATATGTTTAACACAACATATGATGCCGCAAGAATACTTCCAGCATTACCTCATCATTATGATATAGAACAATTTCCATTATTAGAAACAAAGAAAAATCACCTTTTTTCATTTTTGCAATCAAAGTTCTCTCAGCTATCATGATGAATATCTTTAGGTGTAGATTTTTCTACAGGAGCAGCTGTTAGTTTAGAAAAAGAAATGTTAGAAAAAGTTTTGCCAGGGAAAGTGACTTTCATAAATGATATGCCTGATGGAATGTTTTCTGCGCATCTTTCAGAAACGCAAGAACATGAAAATTATCACCAACTTATCGAAACCATAAAAGAAAAAAAATTGGACTTGGGAATTATGTTTGATGGAGATGCAGATAGAGTAGGTTTTGTAGGACCAGATGGAAAAGTTCTAGGTGGTGATATGATTCTTGCATTGGTAGCAGAACAATTGTTACTTGAAAACAAAGAGTTAGATTCATCCAAAAAACTCATTCTCTATGAAGTAATGTGTTCAAAAATAATTCCAGAGCTTGTTGCACAAGCAGGAGGACTAAGCAAAATGGTTCGCATGGGAAGATTTTTTATCAAAGAAGAAATGGAAAAAAATAATGCATTGTTTGCGGGAGAAACAAGTGGTCATTTTATGTTTTCTTTTATCGGTAATTATGAAATGCCATTATTGGTTTTGTATTATCTTCTCAAATCATTAGCATATTATGGTTCCTATGATCATATGATACAGCGTGTTGCTCAATATTCGAAGTGTCCAGTCACAAGCATTGTTGTCGAAGATAAACAAGCTGTAATATCTCGTATCAAAGAGTTTTTTGCAAAAGAGAAACAACTCGAAATAGATGGAATTAGCATATATGGAACAGATTTCTGGTGTAATGTGAGAACATCAAATACGGAAAACAAAATAAGATATTGTGTAGAAGCAGATACTTCGGAAAAAATGCAAGAAATACAATCTCAACTAGAGAAAATAATTGTTTCGCAAAAATAATTTATATTCTGATTATATATATATGAAAACTTCTCTAAAGATTGGTATGAATTTTGGAATAACATCTGGGGTAATAACTACGTTATGATTGCTTGTTGGATTGGCTGCAGGCAGTGAAACAAAATCTATCGTTATTGCAGGAATTTTAACAATAGCTATCGCAGACTCTTTTTCTGATGCGTTAGGAATCCATATTTCCCAAGAATCAGATAAAAAAAATTCTCACAAAGAAGTCCGAGAATCTACTATAGCAACCTTTTTGACAAAATTTCTTTTTGCTTCTACATTTATTATTCCTGTTTTATTGCTTCCTCTTAAATGGTCAGTTCTTGTAAGTGCTCTTTGGGGATTGTCATTGATTATTTATGTGAGTTATAAAATAGCTATTTCTCATAAAGAAAATCCTTGGCATAGCATAAAAGAACATGTTTTTATTACTATAGTAGTTATTTTTCTTACGTACATTACAGGAATAAGTATAAACAAATTTCTTCACTAAAAAGATCTGAAATCGAATTGAAAATGAAAAGAGAAAACCCATATATAAAGATAATGAAAATATGGTTTATTTTTTCACTATATATTCAATGCTCTGAACAATTATTTCTTATCAAATGCTCAACCATGATGTTGTAGAAATAACGTTGAAACTTCCTCAGGTACTTGCCTATAAACCAGGTCAGCGAGCATTGATTGATTATAAAGATCCTGAGCAACCGCTCAAGAGGGCATACTCGATTGCTGAGTATAGGATTGTTGATCAGGGCTGTCAAATAACCATGGCTATCAAATTGTTGGAATGATCAAAAAGTTGATGATATCTAAAACAAAAAAAACAAGGAGATGAACTTGAAGTAGTGGGAATTTTTTGACACTTCTTTTTACAAGAAACAGATAACCCAAAGGTATTTATCGGAACATGAACAGGATTGGTTCCGTTGATAGCAATGGCAAATGAGACTAATGTTCAGAAAGAATTATATTTTTCAGTATCACATAAATCTGATCTTTTTTATGTCGATCGTATCAAGAATATTGCAAATCTATCATCACATATCCATGTTTCAAGAGAGGAAGTAGAAGGCTGCGAACCAGGGAGAATCGATGTGTCGGCAGTATCGTTTCCAGAAAACACTGAATTTTACCTCTGCTGAAACCCTGCAGTAGTAACCTCCTTCGCAGATATCCTTCAATCCAGAGGCTATACACATATTTATACAGAGAAATATTAAAATAAGATCAAAGAATTAAAGTAAAATAGAATCTATTAAACTATGTCACTATTTACCTATTCAACTATGATTGATTCATGGATATTAAAAGCTTAGAACATTTTTTAAATTACGTCCCCCATGTAGGAAATCCACAATATATTGTGGATACTATTATCCAGAGAGCAAAAGAATATTTGCCAGAAATCCAAATTTCAGAAATCCAAAGAGCTTATGAATATGCAAGACAAGCACATTGAGGGCAGTTAAGACTTTCTTGAGAAGAATACGTCGTTCATCCACTCAAAGCAACTGAATTTCTTATGGAAATTAAGCCAGATCTTCAAACAATTCAGGCAAGTATTCTCCATGATGTTATCGAAGATACTCCAATTACAGAACAAGACATTAAAAGAGATTTTTGAGAAGAAGTTGCAACTTTATGCGAAGGAATGGTAAAAGTCTCAAAAATTAAATATAAAGGAGAAGATAGACACTTGGAAACTATCAAAAAAACATTTCTTGCTATGGCAAATGATTTGAGAGTAATTTTTATTAAACTTTGTGATCGTATTCATAATATCCAGACTCTACAATATCATCCCAATCCATCTAAAATCCAAAAAATAGCACAAGAGACAATGAAAATATATGTGCCAATTGCAAAAAGATTATGATTGTATTATTATCAGCTTTATTTGGAAAATGGATCTTTTAAACATTTAGATGAGGCTGCATTTAGTAAGATTTTTAATTATCTCAAAAAATATTTCTGAGGAGGGGAAAAATATACAAACAAAGGAATAGACATTATTACTTCTCTTCTTGAGAGTGAGTGAGTCGAAAATTTTGATGTAAAAGGAAGAATCAAAAGTCCATATAGAGTATATGAAAAATTAGAAAAAAAATATCATACCGATGATATTGGAGAGGTAATGGACCTCCTAGCATTTAGAGTGATAACTAAATCAGTTGCTGATTGTTATATGATTCTGGGAGTTGTACACAAACACTATACGCCTCTTATCAAAAAAATTAAAGATTATATTGCTGTTCCAAAGTCTAATGGATATCAAAGTATTCATACAACAGTATTGGGAATGTTTGCTTTTCCTATAGAGATACAAATAAGAACGGATGAAATGGATGAAGTTGCGGAATATTGAGTTGCTGCGCACTTTGCTTATAGCGAGCATAATAAACCCATGATGGTTTCTGAGCATCAGAGTCAGTGGATAAAAAAACTTCAAGAAATAGTGCATTCTTATAAAGAATCTGATGATAAAGAGAGATTTAAAGATGAGTTAAAAATTGAAGTTTTAGATAAACGTATTTATCTGTATACACCCAAAGGTGATGTTGTAGAGTTACCACATGGAAGTTCTGTTCTGGATTTTGCCTTTTGTATTCATTCCGATATTTGATTAAGATTTAAAAATGCTATAGTAAATGGGCAGATCAAACCAATAAGTTATAGGCCAAAAACAGGTGATGTTATTAGTATTAATACCTTCAAAAATAAATATTCAGCAAACAAACATCGATTTGATTTTCTCCATACAATGGGGGCAAAATCCAATCTTAATAAATATCTCAAAAATGAACAAAAAACCGATCTTATCAAAAAAGTTATTTCAGAATTAAATACTTATTTGGAAAAGCTAAACTTGCCAAAAATTGATTCAACTAATGATAAAATAACAAAACTTTATTCAAAATCAGAATTAGAAAAAAAATATTTGGAAATTCTAGATAAAAAAACAACATATAGCCAGCTTGTTAAATCTGCATATCCAGTAGAGTGGGATATTCAAAATAAACAAACCAACAACACATTTTTTCAAGCACAACTTCAACAGGTTAAAGATGCTATCACTTCAAGAATTCTGATTGATGGAGATCATCTTTCTAATTATTCTTTGTGTAAAGAATGTACCCCATGAGTTCACGATAAACTTATTGCAAAGTCTGGAAGAGATGGAATTAAAGTACATAAGGTTGAATGTAAATCGCTCAAAACAATTTCTTTTGATAAGCTTTTGGAAGCTCATTGGGAATGACAAGAAGTAAATAATTATGGCGTTTCTATAGAACTCAAAATTTTTAATAAATATTCAAACTTACTCGATGTAATGACTATTTTATGAGATCTTCATATTGTTATTCTTCAGGTATCAATCAAAAATAATGGTGATGGGACAAGTAGTATCTTTTTGGAGTCTGAGTTTAAAAATCCATCTCGCATAGCTTTCTTGTTAAATAGCTTGAAAAAATACGATAATTCGATAAAAGTGCACAAAAAGAAAATATCATAATTTTATATTTTTATAAAGAGAAAATGCTCGAAGAGGTATGAATGGTTGTAGATAAATCAACATGGAGTTTGTCATGAATGATTGCGACACAAGGGATATCATTTTGGATAAATATTGTCTTGTTGTTAGTTATTTTGTTTCGAGTGTTGAGTATTATTCGAGTTGCAAAAGATATTATGATGAGAACAAGTAAGTTATCTTTACAAGTGCTTTCTGTGTTTTTGGTAACATTTCTTTCTCCTGTATTAGGTCTTCCAATTTACCGAGTAATTAGACCTATTGGATTTATGCGTGATAAATTACCATGGAGAGAAGCAGCAGTAATGAATCTGGTTGTTTGTTATAACTGTGGAACGTTAAATCCCAAAGAACATGAATGTTGTCTTGCTTGTGGTGAAGCTCTTAAAATAAAATGTAAACAATGTGGTAAAGATTATCCTCATTCATATGGTTACTGTCATTTCTGCGGAGCGCCGAATATTGAGTAAAAATATGTATATAAATAAAATTAAGGCGGATACCCGTCTTTTTTTATAAAAAACCTCTTGTAATATAAATATATTTCATTATATATGAAATATATATCATATAAATATTATGCATGGTATATATAATTTTACTTTTTAATCAATAGTATCATGCCTAACAGAGATGGTAAATGACCTCAAGGAAGAGGCTCTATGACAGGAAGAGGAATGGGATCTTGTAAAGGAGATAAAACACAAGATAAACAAGGACAAAATCTTCCTTTCTGATCATGACAATGAAAAAGATGCGGAAAATGAATGAAAAGATGACTTTGAAATAGATGGAATTCTATTGAAGAGTCAAAAGAAAACAATAATAAAGAAGAGTAATTTGTGAAATTTTATTGATTACTATTTTATCTATGGGGAGAAGAAGACATAGACATATTTGTGGTAAACCAGATGTTTTGATTTTTAAACCGGCTGGAATAAAAAAGTACAATCTAGAAGAAATTGTGCTGGAACTAGACGAATATGAAGCTTTGAGATTGGTGGATATAGAACAAGTAACTATGCAAGAATGAGCCGAAAAAATGAAAATATCTGCAGCGACATTTAATAGATTGATACAATCTGCCCATAGTAAAATAGCAAATGCAATAGTATATTGAAAAGTTATTAGGATTAATAATTCAATATAATTTTGTTTTCTTGTAAAACTCTTGCTTTTTTGATAGAAAAAAATAATAATCAGATGTTGAAATAAATTATTCTACTTCCTATCAAGTGAAATATGATGCATCTTGGAACAACAACTACGACTACTACAAGCCAATAAATTGGTAGGAGTTTTGTATTGTTCCACTTACAATATTCCTACCGCAAGGTAGGCTTTTTTATTATTGATCTATGATATTATGGAAAATCAAGACATGTTATACAACCAACGTCATTCATTGGCTCACGTACTAGCTCAAGCAGTGCAAAGAACATTTGATGCAGGAGCTACGCTTGGAATTGGACCTGCAATAGAAAATGGAATGTATTATGACTTTCTTTTTTCTGAAGGAAAAAAATTAGAAGATGATACACTAAAAAACATTACCAAAATGATGCAAAAAATTTGTAAAGAAAATCAACCTTTCCACAGAATAGAATTGACTTACGACCAAGCAAGACAGATTATTGAAATGTTGTGAGAAGAGCTCAAAATAGAACTTATTGATGAATTTAAAGCACAAGGAGAAACTGTTTTCTCATATTATGTAAATACGATCAATGATGCAGCAAAAGAGAAATTACTTGCAGGAGTAGACACTGAATATATAGAAAAATATCAAAAAATTACTGATTTTATAAAAGCTATACCGCAATTTACAAAAGTAATTGAATGAAATTTTGTAACATTTTTGGATATGTGTAAAGGACCTCACGTAGAAAGCACAAAGGAAATTAATGTAGATGCTTTTGCTTTGGAAAAAATAGCAGGAGCATACTGGAGAGGTGATTCAAATAATGTAATGATGACCAGAATTTATGGTCTTGCATTTGCTTCAAAAGAAGAATTAAAAAATTATCAACTGATGATGGAAGAAGCAAGAAAACGTGATCACAAAGTATTGGGTAAAAAGTTTGATTTGTTTAGTTTCAGTGAATACGGGCCAGGATTCCCATTTTTTCATAATAATGGTATGATTATTATCAATGAACTTCAAAAATATTGGAGAGAAACTCATACAAGAGATGGATATGAAGAAATTAAGACACCAATTATGCTCAATAAATCTCTTTGGGAGGTTTCTGGGCATCGATGATATTATAAAGAAAATATGTATATCAGTGAAATAGATGAACAAGAATTTGCTATTAAACCAATGAACTGTCCAGGAGGAATGTTGGTATACAAAACAACACCAAAATCATATAGAGATTTACCGCTCAAAGCTTGAGAATTTGGACAAGTACACAGACATGAAATGTCAGGGACATTAAATGGATTGTTCCGTGTTCGTACTTTTACTCAAGATGATGCGCATATCTTCTGTACCAAAGATCAATTTAAACAAGAAATTAAAAATGTCATTGATTTGATATTTGAAATGTATGCTTGTTTTGGTTTTGAAAAAGTAAATATAGAACTTTCTACAAGACCAGAAAAATATGTTTGAGATATTGCAGATCGAGATCTTGCAGAAGAAAACCTAAAAGAAGCACTTAAAGAAAAAAATATAGAATATCAACTCAATGAAGGTGATGGAGCCTTTTATGGACCAAAAATTGATTTCAAAATTCTTGATGCTATATGAAGAGAATGGCAATGCGGAACTGTACAATTAGACTTTGCACTTCCAAAGAGATTTGAATTAGAATATACAGCTGAAGATGGAAGTAAGCAAACTCCAATTATGTTACATAGAGTCGTTTATGGGTCTCTTGAAAGATTTTTTGGAATTTTGATAGAACATTTTGCTGGAGCATTCCCATTATGGTTAGCGCCTGTGCAAATTCAAATTGTTCCTGTTGCAGAGAAATTCAACGATTATGCCGCAACAATCAAATCACAAATGATAGCAGCAGGTCTCAGAACACGCATAGATGATAGCGATGATAGTTTCTCAAAGAAAATTAGAAACGCAGAACTATTAAAAATTCCATATATGGTTATTGTTGGAGAAAAAGAAGAATCTGACAAAACAGTCAGCGTCAGAGTCTACAAAACCAAGGAACAATTGACGATGTCTGTTCAAGAGTTTATTGATGAGAGAGTGAAAGAATATAAGGAGAGAAGAGTATAAAAGGAGAGAGCCATGAGGCTCTTTTTTTATTGTTTTTTAAAAGAGAATGGGTATATACATAACTATACATAAAACAAAATACTAACCTAAAATACAAATCATATGACACTATTTGGAATTATTTTCTGGTCGCTGATAGGCGTCCTAATTATTGCTTACATTGTGTATGAAAGCAAACAACGAAGAAAACAAAGCAAAATCGAACAAGAAGAAAAACAAAAAAAATCAGAAATTCTTGATAAAATTACCGAGTATAAGACTCGGTATTGTAAAGTAAGGTCAGCTTTTTTCAAAATTGCTGGGCTAAAATTGTTTTTGGCTGCAGATGAGTTATTTGACCTGATTTATGAGGACTATTATAAAAATTTTGATTATGATTACCTTTTAAAACTCCTCAAAAGGGTAGAAAAAGAAATTGGGATCATTGAGGAGAAATACAATGACTATCAAAATAAACTTCTTCTTCTCAAACAAAAGCATCTTGAATTCACAGAAATAATAGAAACACTTCAGAACAATATTAATCTTTGTGAATCACTACCGCTTACAGAAGAAAAGAGAAAAATACTTCTTAGCGTCAAAAATCGCCTATCGATAGATGTTATGAAAGTAAATCAAAATCCTCAAAGAGCAATTAACCGAACAAAAAGTTCTATGAAAAAATTAGACCAAATATTACAATAAACAGTACATTATGAAACGATTAATTGTAAGTACAAAGAAAATAAACTACAAATCTCGATCTTTTTTGAGAGAACTTAAAAGAATAGAAATAAATTATAAGTTAAGAAGAGCTCGAAGAGATTCAGATCGTAAAAAAGGTCTCGATAGCTATGATTGAAATGTCCCCGTAATTCGGGGATTTTTTTGTTGAGATTCTCTTTTATTTCTCTATCATAACAAACAATTAGATTCTGATTTTTCTTATGCCAAAACTCTTCTTCAAAACGATAGCCCAACAATCAACGTATGAAATTCCAAAGATCAAAGGATCTAGATTTTTTGCAACCTTATTTCCTATAGAAAGCAAGGAACAGGCAGAAGAATATCTAGCTCATATGAAAAAGCAATATCATGATGCTACTCACAATTGTTCTGCCTACAAAATAGGTGTTCATTATCATGCAGATCTTTTTGGAACTCCAATTATTGACGCTAAATATAAGAAAACAAATGACGATGGAGAGCCTGCAAACACTGCGGGAAAACCTATTCTCTCTGTGCTCGATGGTGCAGGTTTGCAAAACATTCTCTGTGTCGTGACCAGATATTTCGGTGGAACCCTCCTGGGCGTGGGTGGACTTATCCAAGCATATTCCCAGACAGCCAAAGAATCTCTCTCCCACGCCCAGCTCATGGACAAAGAGATCACCACGCAAGTGCCACTCGCATACGATTACGACCAAGTCTCACTTGTCCAATACCTTTTTTCCAAATACGATGCGAAAGTTATTAGTGATGCGTACGATCAAGATATCAAACAAACCGTTGAAATAAATATCTGATTGATTGATAATTTCAAAAAAGAACTCAACGAAAAAAGTAATGGAAAAATTAAAGTTTAAAAAAAACCGGTCTAAAAGCCGGTTTGTTTTTTTATTGCTGAGACGTTTAACTCATATCTCCCATCTTTGCATTTTCTGAGAACATCGGGCCTTAGAACAATATATCTCCCAGAATGTCCACGTAGCTCGACATCTCCATCAGGATCCATTATCGCAATGATATCTTCTTTTTTCATAGGATACCATCCTGTAGATAAGAGAAAAAATATGATATTACCTTTTATACAAAAAATTGTTTTAACTCTTAGAATATGCATATCTAATGGTAGAATAAGTCCATCTAATGGACCAAACGTGTAGTCAAAAACTACGATTTGTTTCTGTTCTTCTAGAGAAGCAAGTATCTCGCTTCTTTCTTCTTCGCTAAGTATTCTCATAATGTTATGTTTTAATATTTTTTTTATTTTTATGAAAAATATTATAAGTATTATATATATAAAGTCAATACCTATTCTTTCGCAATAACATGACGAATTTTTGTCATCACCAAGAAAATACTTCCACATACAACCAATGCCGACACCATAAAAATAGAGATATTGTGATCCAAAAGAAATCCTCATAATAAAGGTCCTACAAACATAGACATAGATTGAATAGAAGCCATTACTCCCATAAGTTGTCCTCTAGCATGTGGATCTGCATGCTCCATAATTTCTGATGAATAGATAGGTTGGATAAGTGATTGTAATGGTACTAATAATACAAAAAGTGAAACAAACCAAGGAAGTGGTTTAATAAGCGACATCAAAATAAAGACAATCAGAACTCCGAAATTTAAAATATATAATAATTGCTTGAGTGAAAACTTTTTAAGCCAGAATTTTTTTAATAAAAATACTTGATTCAATACCATAATTATTCCAACACCAGCCATTAAATATCCAGAAAAAGATCCAGATACTCCATATTCTTTAGTTAAGTAGAGAGAAAGGAGTGATTGATAAAGAGCGAAGGCAGTAAGAAGAATAAAAAATGAAATAATAAAACTATTAACAACAGGTTTTTTGATATAGGTAATAATTTGTTTGATCGGATTATAGATTATTTTTTTTGCTATTTGATGAAGATTTGTTTCCTGGAAAGCAAAGAAAATCACAAAAATTTCAATCAAAGAAAGTGCTGCCATAAACCAGTAAGGAACCATCACTCCCAAATGAAGAAGTGCAGCTCCTGCCAAAGGTCATACGATAAAAGCACTTCCAAACAATGCTCCAAGCATTCCCATATTTGCGCTACGTTCTTGTTTGGTTGGGGAAATGTCTCAAATAATTGCTTGTAATACACTAATATTTCATCAAGTAAGGCCGTTTATAATCCTTCATATAAGAAAGAAAATGAAAGCTGGACTTATAGCAATCATTAATGCAGACAAGAAAGATCATATTACACAAATTAACAATACTTTTTTTCTTCCAATAACATCAGAAATTTGTCAAAGAATAGGTGCTGCCAAAAAGGCAGCTAAAGCATATCCAGTGATTCCATACGAAATAAAATGCGCAGATACTCAATAATGAAGAGCTAAATCAGGCAAGGTAGGAATGACAATTCCAATTCCCAAAATATCTAAAAATCAGACTAATAAAATAATAAATTTACTTTTGTTCATGGTTTGTTTGTTGTATATAAATTTTCATGAGAAAGTGAAAAATAATGATTTATAAAGAAATTACAATTTGATTGTGTGTAAGAATTATGTAAAAAAGAAGAAATATTCTTACACCAAATTTACAACAAATAAGTATACTGCCAACGTTTATTCTTAATATCATAGCAATGAAAGTATTTGTTTTGGAAGATAATGTGGCCTTAGCAAAAAACATCCAAGAATATCTCAAGATTAAAGGAATTAAATCTGATATTGATTTTGATGGAGAAAGAGGATTACAAAAAATAGAAAATAATCATTATGATCTTTTGATCCTTGATATTAATCTTCCCAAAAAAGATTGAATTACCATTTGCAAAGAAATTAGAGAACAGGGAAACACCATACCTATTCTTATGTTAACCTCGAGAAATACTTCAAAAGATGTTGTTGTTGGTTTGGATGCGGGAGCCGATGATTACCTGGGCAAGCCATTTGACATGGAAGAACTTATCTCCCGCATCCACGCACTTACGAGGAGAAATTCTTGCAACAAAGAACAATCCATAACAATAAAAAACGTGACCATAAACCTTCCACAAAGAACAGTCGAAAGAAGTTGAAAACAAGTTTCTTTATCAACATTGGAATTTGATCTTTTAAAATATCTTCTTCAAAATAGAGGAATGCCTATTGATAGAAAAACACTTTTTGAAGAGGTTCGATGAGATTTTGATGACCACATGTTTTCCAGAAGCGTCGATGTATATATAGGATATTTACGTAAAAAACTCGGTAAAACATTTATAGAAACTAAGAAATGATTTGGCTATGTTATTAAGTAATTATCATAAATTAGATCTATAAATTGATCAATAAAAAAGACAAATAAAAGAAGGAAATCATCACCAAATCAATATCATCCGTAGCCAAAAAGCAGCGATACAATTGTGAATAGACTATAATTCTAAATATGACATTGCCTTGATGATGGATGAATTTTATTTGTTTTTTATTGCGAAAGAATCCTATCAAACATAACCAAAATTTTACTCTGTAAAATTACATCATGCACATCACCAATCAAGATCAACTCAAAAAGCAGAAAAGAAAATTAAGTTTAATTTTTACGCTTATTCTTTTTGGTGTTGTTACCGGATTACAAATAATTTTCTTGATCGGAAGATACCTTGATTATGCAAATAGAGAAATTCAGGACATAGAAACAGAGATATTTCCAAGACATAAATTACAACAAAATATGATGGCAGAATCTATGATGTGAACTCCTCCTATGCCAATGTTTGGCAAAGAATCCAGAGGTTGGAGATTGAAAGGAGGAAATGTAATACTATATAATCCTCAAACTCAGACTGTTGTATCTTCTTCATTATGAGATGATGAATTTACCAAAGATGTTCTTCAAATAGTAGTACAAGACAACAATAATAAGGGAAGTATTATCTACAATAAAAACAGATTCCTGTATGTAAAACAACAGACCAGTGAAACGCTTGAATCATTATTCCTCGTGCCAGTGCATATGCAAATGTCCGATATTGTAAGAGATGGATTGTTATTTATGGTGTTTTTCTGACTTCTTTCTCTTCTGTTTTACCGTGCAATCTATTGGTTTGTGGGGAAAATGTTTATTCCCATAGAAGAAAATATTCAAGATATGGAACAATTTATTTTCAATGCAGGGCATGAACTTAAAACTCCATTGTCTGTTATCAAAAGCCATCTCCAGCTCTCATTGGCAAAAAAACAGTATCAAAAAGCAATTGATGAAAGTATCAAAGAAATAAATAAAATGAACGCTTTGTTAGATTCGTTAGTGAATTTATCAGTGATTCAATATGATGAAAACAAGGAACCATTAGACGTTGCTCAAGAAATAGAAAGTACTGTTAGCCAATATATACAAATAGCAAAAAGCAAATGAATTTCTCTCAGTATACAAAAAGAATCTGATTTCATTCTTCATGTTCATAGAGGATATTTTGATATGCTTGTGGGAAATTTGGTTTCCAATGCTATCAAGTACAATAAAAAATGAGGAAAGGTCCTAATTACTATTGCTGATTGACTAATAAAAATACAAGATACAGGAATAGGAATTCCCGCAAAAGAAATTGAAAAAATATTCGATAGATTTTATCAAGTAGGCAATATAAGAAATCAAGAATGATCAGGAATAGGGCTTTCTTTGGTAAAGAAAATAGTTGATATGTATGGCTGGAAAATAGATGTTCAAAGTAAAGAAAAGCAAGGTACTACCTTTATAATTAAATTTCAATAAATTTTTACATCACTCTTACATCGTTTCATTATACTAAAGGCGTAAGATTATTTACGCTTTTATTTGATAAAAAAAATCAATGAATAATCAAAAACCATTTTTACTTGCAGGAAGTATTATCCTGTGAATTATTGCACTTACTTTAGTCTTTATGGCGGGAAGAATGAGTGGTGGATTCGATAGATTTGACGGAAGAGGAATGAGAGGAAATGACATGATGAGAGGATTTGACGTAAAAGGAAATTTTGGAGGGATGAGAGGTGAAAGAGAAATGTACAGAGAAATGCAATTTATTGATGAATCATCTTTGACTGCTGATCAGAAAACTCAATTAGAAAAAATTAGAGATGATCAACAACAAAAAATGCAAGATCTTATGCAATCATTTCGTACATGATCAGGAACTTCTCAAACAGAAATTGAATCACAAATTGAAACACTTTGGAAGGCGCACATGGCAGAAATTAGACCATTTGTTGCCCAAGATCAACTTGATGAATTTGACGCTTTTGTAGCAGAAGGAAAACCTCAAATGCCAAGAATGATGGGAGGAAAAGGAAGAGGTATGTGGTAAAAAAGAAATATAATAAAAAAACCTGGATTTCCGTCCAGGCTTTTTTGATATGCTCTTTAATAGTTCTCGCATTTAACAATGAAGAATTCTTCTTCATGACCACAGCTTGGACAAGCTTTTGGAGGGTTTTTTCCTTTGTGAGTATGACCACATTTGGTACAAATCCATTCAACTTCCTCTGATTTATTTCTCAGAGTTTCGTTTTTGAGTTGATCATAGAGTTTTTGATATCTTTCTGCGTGATGCATTTCTGCATTCATAATAGCTTTAATTCTGGCTGCAACTTCTGGGTATCATTCTTCTAGAGCATCTTTTACAAATTGTGCGTACATGTCTTCAAATTCATGGGTTTCTCCAGCTATTGCATAGTCAAGATTTTCTAGAGTTGTTCCAAGTTTTACAAAAACATCTGTTTCTACTGGCAGCATTTCCATATCTAATCATTCTTTTTCTTTTACTGCCAAAAACATTTTCATAAACCATTCTGCATGTTCTTTTTCTTGTTCAGCAGTTTCCAAGAAAATGTTTGAGATTTGGAGGAAACTTTCTTTTCTCGCTTTGCTCGCAAACATGGTATAACGATTTCTTGCTTGAGACTCTCCTACGAATCCTTGTGCTAAGTTAATAAGTGTTTTTTTCATCAGAGTACTATTAAGAATAAATGATTATGGAAGAATTTGTCCTGATAATCCTTGTTGATCAAGATAATAGTTTGTCAAAAATCCTTCAAACTCTTGTCCAATAGATTCTTTATAGAGAACAACAAAAACAAGAATCACCAAAAGTACAATAATTCTTTTGATAGCATTATTTCTTCCTTTATTTTGCATAATAATAGAAAATGATAAAAAAATAATATCTCCTATACGTAGTGATTTTTGGATAAAATCCAAGGGAAAATAACGAAAAAATGATAGAAAATAAATATATTGACTTTTTGAGATAAATTGTTATAAAGACTGCATCATGCAACGAAGCATGGACTAAAAAAACCAAAAAAATGACAAAAAAAAATTCTACCTTTGCGGAGGTTATGCAAAAAATGCATTACTGGGTTGATTTGTTTAAAAATGAACAATCTGCCCCTCCCAGCAAGATAAGGGCCTCAAGGTTATTGTTTCTTTATGTGAATGTGGTTGTTCTTTTAAAAGATGCGACAACTTTGGCTTCTGATGAGTCTCAGTTAAAAACTGTGGAAGAAATTCAATCATTAACGCCTTCGCAAGAATTATTGCTTGCATTGTTCTTAATAATAGAGAAAAAGTCTTCTCTATCGAGCAAAGCTTTGGGTAAGTTTTCCGTAGAAACAAGAACAGAACTGCTCCAGATGAGGAGTGAATCAAAACTAAAAGAAAAAAAACAAGAATTTCAAAACAATCTTGAAAAAATTCTTGACTTATTAGAGCCTTTTGTAATTGTTCCAGATAAGGAATAAATCAAAACGCAAAGAAAAAAACAAGAATTTCAAGAGAGGCTTCTTGATATTAAAACCTTTTGTATAAGATTAGGTTAAGCGCGAAGAAATTCTTCGCGCTTTTCTCGTTATCTTTTTATAGTACTCATCTTTAATTATTCTTTTCCAATTTCAAACCGCACGGTAATTTCTTAACCAAAAAGAGATAGTAATTCACTCCAAAAAATACCAATGCCATAATCAAAAAAATTCAGATTTTATTTATTCTATTGGCCTCTTGCATCAACATTAAGATCATCATGATCAACGAAAAGATCCATACAAATCATCTAATTTCACTTCTATTCCAACCAAGTCCCAGTAATCTATGATGAAGATGCGTATAGTCACCTTTGAGCGGTGATTTTTTCATAATAAAAATTCTGTAAAATCCTACCCAGATCGCGTCAAAAATCACTAACGATAACGCTACAACAATCGTTCCAATCTTAGCCCCTCCTGCAATTGAGAGATAAGCGAGACTAAATCCGAAAAACATAATTCCCACATCTCTCAGTAATGCCAGCGGTTTATACTCCACTATCGTGGAAATCAAACTCAAGGCGAACAGTACCAAACTTAGATTTTCCACCAAATGCAAGGTTACCAGGTTCGCCTCCGTAAAAACCGTAAAATGCTGAAACACGACATATTTGATCAACAAAAAAATCGTCAAAAATCCTACACTAGAAACTCCACTTGCTTGCGCATAAATCCCATCAAATCGGTTGATTGCATTGATACATAAGATTGACCAGATGACAAAAAAGATTGCGAAAAACCGTTGTGGCATCATCCATTTCCATGATCCAATCAAAATCTCTTGTCCTTGGAATCCTCAGATATATACCGCCAAAACAGCTCCTAAAATATGAGACAATAATCTCACCCATGATGGTAATGAAAAATTAATTTTATCGATATATCTGAGTTCGTCCAATAATTGTACAAGCACAATCGGAAAAGCTCCTATCATCAATCCCCAAAACAAGTTATTCCCGAGATATTCCGGAAACAACACTGCCACAATACCAAAAAATCCCAAATAGGTAAAAACTCCTATAATAGTCGGCACTGGTTTTCTTGTGTTTTTTAGGTCATTTCCTGGTTTATCCAAAATTCCTAATTTTCTAAATATTCGTATTCCCAAGACATTTATCGCTACTGCTCCTAGTAAAGCATAGATCAAACTCATAGAATTCTGATTAATAATAAAGGGTAGATTGTTTATCTATATATGGTTTTCTATATTTTTTTCCAATCTATTATTGCACTTTTTTATTCGCAGAAATCAGCGGCAATCATCCATTTGTCACGCATTCTAAATGCAGGTATTGTTTGTCTTTTGGCCTTATTAAGACAAGAATTGATATTTTTTTGATTATTTTTTGCTCGTTGATTTACGGTAATGATTTTTTTTGTCGTGAGCAGGGTTATTCTTTTATGAAGAGATTCCATCAGAAGCAATGCAAATAATTCCACAAAACTATCATATTTATTTTTTCTTATATATACATCAAACAATGAATAATAATCTGATTTTTTATTCTTATTGGGAATGTTTATTGGCGGATACCCTAATTTCATAAGTTGCTGGTTAATTAAAACTCTTCCTATCCTTCCATTTCCATCACAAAAAGGATGAATAGTTTCAAATTCTGCATGAAAATGAGCAATTTTATCCAAAAAATATACATCATCATCTTTGTTATAGGTATTTATGAGCTCGTTCATTAACTCATAAACAAAAGCAGGATTGGCCCCAATATGCGTTCATACTTTTACTCGTTCTTTTCCACTTCTAAAACGTCCAGCTATTTTGTTTTCTATTCACATAAGTAGTGATTTATGAAGATCTAGAATCAGATCTGTAGTTAATTTTTGATTTGGAATATGAAGAAGTTGTTCGGTGATATACGCAAGATTTTTTGCTTCATATACTTCACGAAGATTATAATTTCTTTTGATTTGATTGTATATCAAAATCTCCTCAGTATCTTTGAGGGTGAGTGTTGAATCTTCGATAGCATTGGAGTTATACACCATTTCAGGAATTTCAGCGACAGCGATCTCAATTAATGCACTTTCATGTTGCTTTTTTAACTCCTTATAGGCTTGGAGAAGCTGGTTTATTTTATCTTTTGTTGACTGATATATCATAGTTGTATCTAAAAGATAAATTACGTGAAATAAATTAAAATATATATATTTTTCACGCATTCTATGTGTATTGATTTTTATAAAATTTACAAGGTTTTTTCTTCCATTTGCAAATTCCTTTCAAAATCTTATTCTAGGACTTGGAAAGTATACATTGAACAATAAAAAGAACAAATAAAAAAAGAAAACATCAACAAATCAACATTGTTTGTGGTCAAAGCAGGGATGTAATTATACTTAGACCTTATAACCAAACAAAGATATTGCTTTGATGGTTGATGCATTTTCTTTGTTTTTTATTGTGAAAACCCCTGATAACTTTTACAATTGTTATAAACTTAGTATATGCTAGACCAACGCCAACACGAAGAACAACTCAAAGTTTTCTTGGTAGATGTAGTAACCAAAGACACAAATACAGACATCCTCGCAGATAGAATGCGTGAATTAGAAAACTTAGTCAATACCTATGGAGGAGTGGTGATCCTGCAAACCTATCAAAAAAAACAAGAACCAGACCATAAAACTTACGTAGGAAAAGGAAAACTTGATGAAATAATCGAAGAAATGCAAAGACTTGGAGCCAATACCTTAATTATTGGAAATATCCTCAAACCAAGACAGATTTTTTATATTGAAGAAAAATTACGCCCCTACAAAATTGCTATCCGAGATAGAGTAGATCTGATTCTCAAAATTTTTGGGAAACATGCTGAAGGAGGAGAAGCTAGACTTCAAATCGAGTTAGCATCGATCAAACATATGGGACCAAGAATTTTCGGTATGGGTATGGAACTTTCACGTCAATGATGAGGAGGAAGCGGAGCGATGCGTGGACTTGGAGAAACCAATACCGAAATCATGAAGCGTCACCTCAAAGATAAGCAATACAAGATTATGAAAAAACTCGAAGAATACGAGCGTATGAGGAAACTTCATCGCGATGCAAGAATTAAGAAATGACTTCCTACCGTAGGAATCGTAGGATATACCAATGCAGGGAAGTCAACACTTCTCAATGCAATGACCAAAAAATGAGTGCTCGCCGAAGACAAACTCTTTGCAACGCTTGGTACCAATGTAGGTAAATTTTATTTGATTACTAATCCAGAAACTGGACTTGGTAAGGAAATTCTCCTCAATGATACCATTGGATTTATCCGCGATTTACCACCAAAACTTATCCAAGCATTCAAATCTACCCTAGAAGATAGCATAGAATCTGATATTCTTTTGCACGTTATCGATGCTTCCGACACGTTTGTCCAAGAAAGAATCAACGTTGTACACGAAATTCTCGCAAACATCGGCGCAAAACAGGAAAAGATATTAGTCTTCAATAAAATTGACGCCCTCACGCCAGAGCGCCTTACCCAGCTCCAAGAAACCTATAAAAATGAAACAACCGCTCGAATTTCAGCCAAACAACAACTCTGATTAGAAGAACTCAAAAATATCTTGATAGAGAAATTAGTTTCTGTAAAATAACACAAAAATAAAACAAAAAGATATGAGAAAATTTGTTGATGTTTTGATCCTATCCCCGTTGGAATGGTTTGGAAAAGTAATTCTTTTTTTAGATAAAACAGGGGAGCTTCTGGCTCTTCTTGGGCTAGCAACAGTATTTGTTTTGGGTACAGTAGGATATATTCTTTGTCTTGATTATCAAATAAATCCTGTATTGCCATTAATAATTATTGGAATTTTGATTTTTTGTGGAGTCATATTTTGGCGCATAAAGAAAAAGAAAACCTGATGTTTTTTGTCAGGTTTTTTTTGAAATGTCAAATTAAAAAACAACATTTCCTTTTTGAATTTTTACAAAACAAAGATTCTGATTATACTTAGGATAACAATACCTTTTTATTATTTTTCTTTTAATTATGAAATATTTTCAACATTGGTTATTTGCTAGTATTTCTCTAATAGGTTTGATAGTGACAAGTGGTTTGTATACTCAAGCTCAACAAACATCAGTCGGGCAAGTTCAATTAGAAATTGGACAAGGACAATCTTGCTGTGTGTATGGAACATCAGTAGTTTTTGGAGAAAAAGAAGTAAATTTTGGTATTACAGAATTTTCTTGAGATTTTTTGAGTTATCACGGGACAAATACCTGGTGATGTAAAGATTTATTGGGAACAGAAACAGGATGGGCAATGTATATCAGTATGTCAGGAGATATGGAAAACGGAAACGGATGAATAATTCCTGCAGAAAATGTAAAAATAAGTTTTGATGCAACAAATTTAGTATGAGGAGAATGTGAATATACATCAAATATAGCTATAGATACGTCATTATCATCAGCAGTTCCTGTTGTGGAAAAAAAAGAAGTAACACAAAATTATGGAAAGATTTGTGAATTAGGAACAAGTAATGTAAAATTAAAAGTGATAACAACCACAGGACAAGCACCAGGAAATTATGTGGGAACATTGGTTATAAATCTTCCTAATTTTGTGACAACAACTTGTGACGCAGAATTAATAGGAACCTTCTATGATGCTGAGACAGATTGATTATCTTATGTGGGTAATATGTGATCAGCAGGAATTACCTCAAATAGTGGAACGTTTTCATACAAACCAGGAGAACAAATAACATTTAAAATCGGTAATGTAACATTAGGAAATTCAGTAACTCCAGCGCCAAATGGAAGTGTGTTTGTAACAGATTTATTTGGTTTAGCGAGAACAGAAATAACTGATCCTAATGTTATTAAAGTTGGAAAGTTGTTGCAAGGAATAGATACAGATAACAACCCAGACAATGGAATTATCATCGAATCAAGTGTAGCTTCTCAATTTACAGAAAACAGTAACGTAACAGCACTGGATGTCAGTACAAAACTTACCGCACTTAGTAAGCCAGTGAGAACCGCTAAACAAGTTGTACAACATTTGGAAGATACAGTAGTTAATAAGTTAGAAGAGGATGTAAATGTAAGTTATTCTTCAGTAATAACTTTACAATTATCGTGATCTCAAGGAAATTATGATGAGATAAGATGAATCGCTGTAGATAGCTGATGAAATCAATATGTTGTTGGAAATTTTCAATCAGAAAATTACTTAGGAGGTATGGTTTCTTTTGGATGAACACAGTTACGAAATAATGGACAACTTCCAGATCTTTATGTAGGAAAATTGGATGCAAATGGAAATCGAATCCGAGCAACAAAATGATGATCTGACGATTCAGAGGGTTTTTCTTCTATTGTTGTTGATGATTTATGAAATACCTATGTAGCCTGAATGTTTGGATGAAACAATGGAGGAACAGGGACATTTTGATCTATAATAATATCAGGACAACAAATAGAAATGGGTTGGTATATTAATCAAATGTTTGTTGGAAAAATTGATTCAAATGGAAATTGGGAACGAGCAATATGATGAAAAAATATATATACAAACCGAATAGATGTAGATACTGAATGAAATCTTTATGTGGCAGGAATTTTTTATGGAACAGGAATTTTTGGAACAACAACATTAATTGGCGATATGGTTGATGGATGTACTGATAATGGATGTCTTTTATCAACAGCATTTATAGGAAAATTAGATACCAATGGGAATTGGATTCGAGCAAAAAAAGCATCAAGTATTAACCCAGATTCTATAACAATAGATAAATTATGAAATGTTTATATGGCAGGAAGCTTTTATGGAACAGGAATGTTTTGATCAATAATATTGACAGGAGATGAATCAATGGGAGATTCTGCTATTTCAAAGCTAGATGAAAATGGAAATTGGTTATGGGCAAAAAAATGTTGATGAGATATTTGAAAAAATTGGTCTTCAACGCGAAATGTTACGAACGATGAAGGAACTACATATATATTCTGATCTTTCTGATGAACAGGAGTGTTTTGATCTACAACATTAGTGAGTGATTGAACTGGTATTATAGGAAAAATGGATAAAGATGGAAATTGGTTAATTGCAAAAACAACTTCATTGCAATGATTGCATGCAATAGATAATTTATGAAATGTTTATATTGTTGGAACAATTGAGTGAACATTGTCTATTGGTGATTCTCAATTAGTAAATAGATGGACTGGTCAAGAATATAGTAGTGTTGTAGGATATTTGGCAAAATTAGATAGTAATTTGAATCCAATTTCAGCTAAAATGTTTGAATGATTGTCTGTGTATTGAATTGTAGTGGATAAATTTAATAGTATTCATCTAGGTTGATATTTTAATGTTCCAGTTACTTGGGGTGGAGAAGTATTTTCTGGAAATTGATATGCATGATGATGATCAATGATACATAAAGTATCCCCACGAAATATAGAAAACACATTGCTTTATCAAACAACTCCTCCAGCAATAGAAAGATAATTTTCAAAAAAAGCCTAGTCA
>CAZUIS010000002.1:18006-29448 GCA_964620295.1 uncultured Candidatus Peribacteria bacterium | reverse complement strand
AAGGGACATTCCAAGTACTTTCTACATCTGGAGATACTAAACTTGGAGGTGCTGACTTTGATCAAAGAATTATGGAGTATATCGTAGATGAATTCAACAAGAAAGAAAAAATAGATCTCAAAGGAAATGCTATGGCGATGCAAAGAATCAAAGATGAAGCAGAAAAAGCAAAAAAACAATTATCTGCCGTAGAAAGAGTAGATATTTCAATCCCATTTATCACTACAGGAACTGATGGTCAACCAAGAAATCTTGAAGTAGACCTTACGAGAGCACAATTTGAAAATATGTGTAAAGATTTGATTGATAGATGTAAAGAACCAGTAAGACAAGCTTTAAAAGATTCAAAATTGAGTACTAATGAAATCAATGAAGTTATTTTGGTAGGAGGATCTACAAGAATGCCTTTTGTTCCAAGAATTGTAAAAGAAATTTTCGGGAAAGAACCAAAAGCAACCGTTAATCCTGACGAATCTGTAGCACAAGGAGCCGCTATCCAAGGAGGAATTATTCAAGGAGATGTAAAAGATATTTTGCTTTTGGATGTTACACCACTTAGTCTTTGTGTAGAAGTAGAGGGAGGACTAGCTCATGCTATGATTCCTAGAAACACAACAATTCCAGCTAAAAAATCAAATATTTTTACTACGGCAGCTGATAATCAAAACGCAGTTACTGTGCATGTAACTCAAGGAGAAAGACAATTCTCAAGAGACAACAAATCTCTTGGAATGTTTAATCTCGAAGGAATCCCAGCGATGAGAAGAGGTCAACCTCAAATTGAAGTAACCTTCGATATTGATGCCAATGGAATTCTTCATGTAACTGCCCAAGAAAAATCTACAGGAAAATCTCAAGAAGTAAAAATCCAAGGATCAACTAATATTTCTGACGAAGAAATTGCAGCAGCAAAAGCTGATGGAGAAAAATTTGCAGAAGAAGATAGAAAAAGAAGAGAAATTGTTGAATCAAAAAATAGATTGGAAGCATTAGTCTATCAAATTGAAACGATGATGGCTGAGCAAAAAGATAAAATCCCAGCAGAAGAACAAGAAAACATCAACAAAATGATTGCTGATGGAAGAGCTATCAAAGATAAAGAAGATGCAACAAAAGAGGAAATCGATAATGAAATTAATCGCATTGAATCTGAGTTTCAAACCCTTGCTCAAAAATATCAAGCCGCCCCATCTTCATCAACTCCAAATCCAAACGAAGAATTAGAAAAACCAGAAAATGGAACCGTTGAAGGTGAAGTAATTGATGCTGATAAGTAAACATTTATTAAAAAAAATCCGGAGAAATCCGGATTTTCTTAATAAGAATTTATTAATGAACTACTTCATTACAATTTCAGTGATTCTCTGATAAGCGTTGATCGTAGTTTCCTCAGTAGTCACAAAACACTTTTGACCTATATTATCCTTGACAAACCGATACATTTCTTGAACTTCTTTCGCAGATCCTATAATGACAAAACTATCAATGACTACAATCTTTCCTAAGGAATCTTTTAGCATAAAAGGAACTATATATCCCTTCATTGAGTCTGTATCAAAGATTTTTGGACAAGGCTCTTTGAGAATGCCTAGATAGGTAGTTTCCTTCTTTGTTGGTTCATGATAAACAAAGAATATAACTACAAGAAGATTTGCGATTAGAGATACAATAAAAATTAGGATTTTGTTTTTCATAAGTTTTTATTTTGAGGTTTAGTGTGTCTTTTCCTGACAAGCATTTTTATCTCTTGGTAATGTATTTCTTTAATACATATCCCAATACAAATTAATGCAATAGTTTCTGCTATAATGTAAGTAACTACATCATAAATATCACCCATGTTTTGGTGTGTGAATCCTTTTGTATTCATATATATTTGCATGGATTCGTGACCTATTAAAATTATAGACCATACCAAAGAGATTGATAATAGTTTGATAAGTGTTTTTTTGTTAATAGGTGGCATCAAAAAAGGAATTATTATAGTTATACCTAGAAAAACACCACCAAAATCACTCAAATGATTTCGAACTAATTGTAAACCCATGTGTGATGACTGAAAAAACTCACCTAATGGATAACAATACGAAAGTGCAATTACAATAATTATTTCTTTAGAGAAATTTTTTCTGAATGCCCAATAAATCATTAACAAACAAACAATTGTTGCAAACATCAAATAACTCCAAAGATGTGTTTCTATATATTTACCAATAATTTTCATATATTTTTTTTGTTTTTATTTTTCCCTACTAAAGCATCGGGTTTCTTTTTTTATATATTATTTATATATTTCTTATCAAAAGTCAATATAAGAAAAACGCCTCAGATGAGGCGTTTTTCTACAATTATTCTATAATTATTTATTCAATGCTGCGTGTGCGGCTGCTAATCTTGCGATAGGTACTCTAAATGGAGAACAACTTACATACGTCAATCCGATTCTATGACAAAATTTAACTGACTCTGGATCTCCGCCATGTTCACCACAGATTCCTAGTTTGATGTTCGGTCTTGTTTTTCTTCCTTTTTCTACCGCCATTTGTACTAGTTGTCCTACTCCTTCTTGATCCAATGTTTGGAATGGATCTTTTTCGAAGATATTTTGGTTTACATATTCTTTGATAAACTTACCTGCATCATCTCTTGAGAAACCAAGACCCATTTGGGTAAGGTCGTTTGTTCCAAATGAGAAGAATTCAGCAGATTCAGCAATCTTATCAGCAGTAACTGCACCTCTAGGTACTTCGATCATTGTTCCTACTTTGTATTCGATCGTTGTATTGTATTTTTCCATAGTTGATTTAGCTACTTTGTGAACAATATCCAGATTGAAATCTAATTCTTGTTTGAATCCAACCAATGGAATCATTATTTCAGGAACGATTTTTTTACCTTCTTTTGCTAGTTCACAAGCTGCAGATATTACTGCTTCCGTTTGCATTTCTGCAATTTCTGGATAGGTAATAACTAATCTACATCCTCTATGTCCAAGCATAGGATTGAATTCATGAAGACCATGGATTCTTTCTTTAAGTTTTTCAATATCTACGTTCATTTCTTTTGCAAGTTCTACGATATCTTCTTCTGCTGTTGGTAAGAACTCGTGTAAAGGAGGATCCAAATATCTGATTGTTACTGGGAAACCTTCCATAGTTTTAAACAATCCAACGAAATCTTCTTTTTGGAAAGGAAGCAATTTTGCAAGCGCTTTCTTTCTTCCATCAAGATTATCTGACAAGATCATTTCTCTTACTGCCTTAATTCTATCTTCAGCGAAGAACATGTGTTCTGTTCTACAAAGTCCGATACCTTCAGCACCGAATTTTCTAGCAACTTCTGCGTCATGTGGAGTATCAGCGTTTGTTCTTACTCCCATTGTTCTATATTTATCAGCCCATGACATAAGTGTTCCGAAATCTCCACTTAATTCAGGATCTACTACTTTGAGCGCTCCAGCAAATACTTCTCCTGTAGAACCGTCCAAAGTCATCATATCTCCTTCGTTATATGTTTTTCCATTGATAATAAGTGTCTTAGCTTTTTCATCTACGGTAATTTCACTTGCTCCAGCAACACAACATTTTCCCATTCCTCTTGCAACTACGGCAGCATGAGAGGTCATACCTCCTCTAGCGGTCAAGATTCCTTGAGAAGCGTGCATTCCTTGGATATCTTCTGGCGAAGTTTCTGTTCTTACAAGAACTACTTTTTTACCTTCTTCAGCTCGATCATGAGCAGTTTCTGCAGTAAATACGATTTGTCCTACTGCAGCACCTGGTGAAGCTGGAAGTCCTTTGGTAAGTAATTCTGCAGATTTTTTAGCAGATCCTTCTATTTGTTTGTGTAATAATGCATCAAGTTGTTCTGGTTTTACTCTAAGAACTGCTGTTTTTTCATCAATTAATCCTTCTTGTACCATTTCAACAGCCATTCTTACTGCTGCAGCAGCAGTTCTTTTCCCATTTCTTGTTTGAAGAATGTATAATTTTCCTTCTTGGATAGTAAATTCCATATCTTGCATATCTTTGTAATGTTTTTCTAGACCGTGATAAATATCTACCAATTCTTTGTAACAGTCTGGCATTTGTTTTTCGAGTTCTGCAATTTCCAATGGAGTTCTGATACCTGCAACCACGTCTTCACCTTGTGCATTCATTAAATATTCTCCATAAAATTTATTTTCTCCGGTTGATGGATTTCTGGTAAAACATACTCCAGTTCCTGAAGTTTCTCCCATATTTCCAAATACCATTGCTTGTACATTTACTGCAGTTCCAAGTAATCCTTTGATATCATTAAGCTTTCTGTAAATAACAGCTCTATCATTATTCCAAGATCAGAATACGGCATTGATAGCCATAGCTAATTGCTCTCTTCCATCATTTGGAAACATTTTTCCTGTAGCTTTTTGCACTGCTTCTTTGTAAAGAGTTACTACTTTTTTAAGGTCTTCTGTATCCAATTCTGTATCTAATTTTACTCCTTTTGCATCTTTTACTGATTGAAGAGCGTGTTCGAAATCATGATGAGGCACTTCCATTACCACATCTCCAAACATTTGGATAAATCTTCTATAACTATCCCAAGCAAATCTTGGATTATTTGTTTTTTCGATAAGTCCTTGTACTGATTCATCATTAAGTCCAAGATTCAAAACGGTATCCATCATTCCTGGCATAGAATCTTTTGCTCCAGATCTTACAGAAACTAGCAATGGATCTTTTGAATCACCTAGTTTTTTTCCTGTTTGTTTTTCAAGTTTTTGAAGTTTAGCTTCTATTTGATCCAAAACTTCTTGAGAATTTGTTTTGTTGTTTTTGTAATACAAATCACACGCTTCAGTAGAAACAGTAAATCCTGGAGGGATTGGTAATCCCATAGCAACCATTTCAGCAAGATTTGCTCCTTTTCCACCTACAATGTCTTTTGCGATTCCTCTAGCTTCATCAAAGGAATACACATACTTTTTTGACTTTTTGAACAAGCACATATGTTTTTTCTAAACAAAATAAAAAATCTGACTTTTGTCACATTTGTCATTGTATATGATAATCTGTCTTTTTTTCAAGGGAAGATTGGAAAATTTAATTATTTTATTTTTTTCTTTTTGAAAAAAACCTAGTCATCGAGGACTAGGTTTTTGAAATAAAAATCACTTTAAAAATCTCGATCAACTATTTTTCGAACAAAGTTATCCAATGATCAACTGCTTATCAAAGTATTTGAAGCAAATTTTGTTGTATTGGAAAAAACTCAACCAACATAAAGTTTTCAAGAAACATAGTCTATAGAAAGTATACGATCTATAGATGCCGCTCCAAAACGCTTTGTTCGCAACCAGTTTCATCCTCAACTAATTTTTCATAATAAAGCATCATCAGATCAAGAGCTTACCAAACTATTTGATCAAAAGACAGCGTTAGATATAAACGATCATCAAACATATATATTTCATTCTCAATCAGTATGTATAGAATTGGCATAATCATAACCACTTCATCATCAGCTAACAGCCCATAAAGAATTTCAATTGCTGTCCAATTTTCGAACAAATACATCTCATTGTCAATTACTTATAAGCTGATTTGAACCAAAATTAGCAGTCACAGTGAAATATCAAGCAATATATAAATTTCATAAATAATCTATTTTTATATCGTTAACATAATCATGACCTGTTCCTCCTCATTTTTTTGCCCATAACCAATTTCAATTACTATCTAATTTTCACACAAAAAATTCTGCTCATCAGCTACTTATCAGAACATCTGATCAAACGGTTAAAAAATCTCAAAATGATCATCACACGTATATATTATTTAGACTATCTAACTCCATTGATCGTATACTTTCACTAGACCCAGATCACAATTTTTTAATCCACAACAATGTTCAACTACTATCTAGCTTAGCAATAAATATATCTTCTCATCAACTACTTACTAAAATATTATTATCAAAAGATACTCTTCAAGCAAAACTTCAAGCCACATAAGTATTCCCATCAGTATCTACACTAATAGCTCTTCAA
Source organism: uncultured Candidatus Peribacteria bacterium (assembly GCA_964620295.1). Taxonomy (GTDB): domain Bacteria; phylum Patescibacteriota; class Gracilibacteria; order Absconditabacterales; family Absconditicoccaceae; genus UBA5124. The sequence continues at coordinate 23,414 of CAZUIS010000002.1, read as the reverse complement.
TAATCATTGCCTGTTCATCACCATTTTTTAGTCCACAACCAATTTCAATCACTACTTAATTTCGAAACAAAGATATCAAAGCCTCAACTATTTAGTATACTTGTAGATCAAAAATTAGCAATAGAACTGTTATAATATCAAATTGCGTAAACATTTTCTGAGTTATCAACCGCTATTGAATTTAGATAATCATTGCCTGTTCCTCCTCATTTTTTTGCCCATAGGTATTCTCAACTTCAATTTATTTTTGATATAATGATATCATATCATCAGCTATTAGAAATATTTGTAGATCAGTAATATCAAGCTACTCCATATCATCAGACAAATGTGTTTCCATAACTACTTATTTTAATTGAAGAAACTTGATCTGCAGAAGTCCCTCATCACTTTACAATCCAAGGATAATTTATGTCTATATTTTCTTCTAGTTTTGATTCTGCGGTCTTTTCTAAATGTTGAACTATTTGTTTTGATGTTCTAATTGGTTTACTAAGAGATGCAAGTTTTGTGTTTACATTTAATCATATCACATTTCCACTTTCTGTAAACGCACCTGTATTTGTCAATAATATTCAATTATCTGGATTATTGTCTTCATCCAATCCCTGTAATAATTTTCCTACCTCAATCACATTAGGATCTGTTATTTCTGTCCTTGCTACTCCAAATAAATCTGTTACAAACACACTTCCATTTGCTGCTGGGATTACTGGGTTTCCCAAAGTAACTGTTCCTATTTTAAATGTTATTTGTTCATCTGGTTTATATGAGAATTTTCCTCCATTTGAGGTTATTCCCATTGATCACTGATCTCACTCATAATTTAATCCGTCTGTTTCTGCATCATAAAAAGTCCCTTCTAATTGACCACAATTAGCATTTGCAAAATTTGGAAGATCAATAACTAGTGTTCCTACATAATTTCCTGGCGCTTGACCTGTATTTGTTATTACTTTGAGTTTTACATTTGTTGTTCCTAATTCACAAATTTTTCCATAATTTGATCAGATATTCCCATCTTTTTCCAACAAGGATACTGAATTATCTAATGAAACATCTATTCCACTATTAATATATGGCATACAATTTCAACCAACTAATGTTGTTTCATCAAAACTTATTTTTACATTTCCTGAACTTATTTTATTTCCATTTTGATTTGCCATATCTCACGATAAGCTAATATACATTGCTCGTCATGTTTCTGTTCACAATAAATCTTTACATCACCAGCTATTTGTTCCATGATAGCTCAAGAAATCTCCTGTAAATTCAGTAATACCAAAACTTACATCCTTTTCTCCAAATACTACTGACGTTCCATACACACAACAGGATTGTCCAGCTGAAATTTCCAATTTCAGCTCTCATGTTGTTTGTTGTGCTTTTGTACTGAATAATATTCAAAAAAATCATAGCATAACAGCAACAATAACTAATCATTTTCTGGAAAGAATTTTCATGTATTTCTAAAAAACGAAATAAATATATTATGCATATGTGTAATGTATAGAACAACATTTTCAAGGCGTTTTTAAAAAAGACCCTTAAATAAAGAGTCTTTTCTTAAACAACAAATCTTAACAAGGACAAACTGTAAAATTTCCGATAATATTCTCGTGAACATACCTCTCTATTTCGACCGTAAAAGGTAAAAAATCTGCAATAATTTCTAATTTTCCATAATGTAATATAGCTACCTTTCGATAGGTTCCATTTAGATAAAGGAGACTCAAATCATGTCCTTTTTCTGTAGGACTTGCTATTACTCTATAAACCAGATTCTTTTGTTTTTCGCAAAAAGATTTTATCAACATTTGGGTTTTTTGATCAACACCCTCTACAAAAGAAAAAGCCAAAGAAAGCGTCGGATCATTTTTTGTTAGTTGAACTAATTGAATACTTGCGATTTTTTTTCCATTCTCTAGTACAGAGAAACCGAAACGATCAACTGTAATTTCCATAGTTTTTGTTTTTTAGGTTAATTTTTTGTTTTTTCTAGATAAAAAAAACCTGCCCGATAGTTAGGATGGGCAGGAGTATGTAAGATTTTTATCTTCAATTCTTTACACAAGAAACTCTCCACCCATGTAGCGAATAATAGGGAGGACTAGAATAATATTGTTTACTTGAGTCTTTCTTGTGAGTTTCATACTTTAGACATTTTTGTAAAATGTAATTACTTCTATGTATTTCCTGCCCTGAAATCAAGAGATTTTTCTTTTTTTGAGTTTTTCTTGCAAAAAGAAGTAAGTTTTTTATCATTACTCGTAATGTTTTACTTATTTCTCGTCTATCATGCCATCACTTTCTCGGTCAAATACTAGAGTTACTGTTTTGGAATATTGTCAAAAGAAATATTTCTTTACTTATTATAGTGATGGTCTCAAAAAAAAGTACCCTGAACTTTGGCAAGAAGCAAAAATTCTAAGGAAACTAAAAAGTTTGGATATGTGGATGGGAGAAATGACCCATAGAATTGTTTCTATGTATCTTTTTCAACTCAAAAAACACATCTTGGACAACTGACCAACGCCTGATAAAGAACGGATTACCAGCACTATTAGAAAAAATATGGAAAACACTTTTGCACAGTCAAAAGAAAACGACTATAGTGATTTTGTAGATTTTTGATTATCTGAACATTTTTATCAAGAAATTGATGATAGTGCTCTTGAACCAGTCATTCAGAAAGTGATCCATAATTTAGAAGCATTTATCGCCAGTGACTATCACAAAAAAATTGAGCAACGGTTTCGTAAAGGACATCATATTTATATAGAAGATCCTCGTCGTCCTAATTTTGAAATGATGAAAGTTGATATTCAACACCTCCCATGATTAGAAAAAATATCAGTCTTAGCAAGTCCAGACTTTTGATTAATGTTTGGAGAAAATAATTATCTGATTTTAGATTGGAAATCATGAAAGGAAAGTTTGGATATCTCTGGAATAACTGACCAATTACGTGTTTATGCTTTGAAAATCCTTTTGAAACAAAAAGAACAAACCCTTGGAATCCGCAATATCGATGTTTATGAAGTATATTTACCATCCTTACACGAAAAATCAGGAAAAATTCAACAAGAAGATATCGATTTCATTATACAAAAAATTATCGAAGATGTTGAATATCAAAAACAATTTCTTGTAGAACAAGATCCAGAAAGAAATGAGCCACTAAATCATTCTGCATTTTCAAGGACAACAAGTGAAAAAAAGTGTATTTGATGTACATTTAGAGATGTTTGTCAAAAACTTAAAGCAACAGAGAACAAGGAGTAACATCATTTACTGTTGAAAAAAACACTAAAGTATGTATTAGTATGTAATTTATGCTGTATAATTATTGATTTATATAGACACTTATCAAAAAATATTTTGTGTTTCTACTAACTTTTAATTTTATAAAATAAATGTTTTGGGAAAAAAAAGGAAAAGCAAAAGCATTATTTTAAACAAATATAAACTTGGGGTTTCTTTTATTGGACTTTGATGACTATTCTTTTTCTCATTTTATTTGGCGGAAGGATCTCCAATTTTTGTTTTTTTACAAGAATATGCCAGTGTTCCATTTTGAGAAACAGGACTTTTACTCTTTTTCTGATTATGCATTCTTGTGGGAATTATGATATTATCCAAGGGACATCTTATTAAAATTCTGATTAAACAATTTCTTGTTAGTATGATTCTTGTTTCAGCGATACTTAATTTTCCTATAATAGACGGAGATACTACTCAATATGAAAAACTAGGATGATATATTTCTTGGCCATTAGTCTATCTTCTGAATACTATTTTTGGAGAAAACGCTTTGGCTGTAAAAGTATTTATTATACTCTTGCTTATTCTCTTGGTATGATGGATCCTTTATACCTTTAATTTTTCTTTGCCAAAGATAAATATCAATATCAAAGAAGAAAATAAACCCAACAAACCCAGTAGACAAAATGATCACGATATCGCAAAAAAGATACCCAAACAACATATTGAAGAGAGTGATGATGAAGATGAAGAAGTATACACTCCTCAAACAATCTCTAAATCCTTTGTTGCTACACTTCTCAAAAAAAAAGTAGAAGAAAAACTTCAGGAAAAAGAAAGAAAACCAAGACCAATCCTTAATTTTTCTTGAGAAAAACCTACATTTATGCTCAATATTCTTGAATCTTGAGACCAAAAAATTGCCATAGATGAAACATTCCTTATGGAAAAAGCAAAATCTTTGCAAAGTAAACTCTTAGAATTTAATGTACCTATTCTGATTGAATGATTTGATATATGACCTTCCATTGTTCAAGTTAGAATAAAACCTGAATCTGGTATTAAAATTTCTACAATAGAATCTTTGACCAATGATATAGCATTATCTCTCAAATCAAAATCACTGAGAATTGTTGCACCAATACCTGGTACAGATTGTGTAGGTATTCAAATTCCAAACCCAAAACCATCTATGGTTAGGGTCTCTGATATTCTTTCAACAAATGAGTTTCAAGATGCAACCAAAGTTTCCGAAACTAATCTTACGCTTTGAAAAGCTATTGATGGGTCTGTTGTCATTAAAACATTAGAATCTATGCCTCACCTACTAGTTGCTTGAGCTACCTGATCAGGAAAATCTGTCTGAGTAAATGATTTCATTTTGAGTTTAATGTATCAAAATACCCCATCTGAATTGAAATTTCTTATGGTTGATCCGAAACAAGTAGAATTAGAATTATACTCATGACTGCCTTATCTTTTGGCACCTATTGTTTATGAATCAGATAAAGCATTAAAATTGTTAAAACGATCTGTTAACGAGATGGAAAGAAGATACACACTCCTCAAAGATAAAAGAGTAAAAAACATAGACGAATACAACAATAAAATTATTGGAGAAAAAATGTATCGCATTGTCTTTGTTATTGATGAATTAGCCGATATGATGATGTCATGAAACAAAAAAGATGTTGAAACTTGTATTACTCGTATTGCTCAAAAGGCTCGTGCTGTGGGAATTCATCTTATCGTAGCCACCCAAAGACCATCAGTTAATGTGATCACGGGACTTATCAAGGCAAATATTCCTACAAGAATGGCGTTCGGAGTTGTTTCAGAAATAGATAGTAGAACCATCCTTGGAAGAAAATGAGCCGAAACGTTACTTGGAAAGTGAGACATGCTTTACATGGATCCTTCTACAAAACATCCTATAAGGATCCAAGCCCCTTTTGTTTCTACTGAAGAGATTGAAAAAGTTGTACAGACACTGAAAAATAAATATATGGGTGGATTAACTGAAGACGACATCTACAATCCAGAAATTGTTCAAATGCTAGAAAGCAAACTTGAATCTTGAGATAGTCTTTTTGGAGGGGGAAACGGGGACGATGATGAACTCATTGAGCAGGCTATCCAAG
>CAZUIS010000002.1:3215-17996 GCA_964620295.1 uncultured Candidatus Peribacteria bacterium | reverse complement strand
TTGCAGAAACAAGAAAAGCATCTGCGACACTACTACAAAGAAAACTTTGAGTAGGATTTGCACGTGCTGCAAGAATCATGGATCAATTAGAAGAAAGATGAATTATTGGTCCACAAGATTGAGCAAAACCAAGAGATATATTTTTATAACATAAAAAGGAGGATTCGATACAACCCTCCTTTTTTATTTTCTAAATGGTATTTGACGGATAAGGAAGTAAACATTTAAATCCTTATCTTCCAGATAACTTTTGATATCTTCTCCCTTCTCTTCAATCTCATCATCATCAGTAAACCACAATATAAATAAGTGATCACCTATCGATTGCGCAATGTTTTTTATCAATTCAAGGAGCTGTTTATGCGTCGTTGAATTAATATATTTCCAAGAGAATACCAAAACAAGATTTTCATTTTGACCCAACCATTTTGAGATAATTAGATCTTCTAAGGTTTTATAAAATTCCACAACATTTTCAGGAGCAGATCTCCCATAGAGAAGCACATATAGATTAGTGTTCCCTTTAGGAAATTTTGCAACAATCTCCTTATTCATTACATCTCGTTGGTAATATTTCTCTAATTCGTCCATCACTTTGAGAACATTATAGAATGGCACAACTGAAGGAATCAAGTCGCCATTACCTAGATTGTAATATGGTGGTGGAATTTTGAACCCATCTTGATCATAAAGCTGATCACAGTTCAATTTTCTCATATATTTTTTTGTTTTTTTTACTGTTTATGTAAGATTTTGACAATCTCTTTTCAGATAGAGATCTTGTTTTTTTATAACAATCTAACAAATAAAGTCAAGATAGTTTTCTTCTTTTAAATATTTTTATTTCTTATACTATACATCATTTATATAAAAATGGTTTGTTTTCTTTCTATAATTTTTGATTTTTTTGGCTGTTTTTTTGTTTTGGAGTATTATTGAGTTTGTATACTATTTTACTTATGAAATATTACCATGGCTCTATGAGGGAGATTTAATTCTGAACGCCTTGATGTAAGAGAAAATTCGGAATTAACAAGCAAAGAACTTGCACAACTAAAAGACATTATCAAAAACGATAATATCAATTTTTCGGAAAAAAAAGAATATACCCCTTTTGATACACTTGATAGAAAAGTTGATGATTTGTTTGATAGTTTTGTGATGGATAATCGAAGAGATCTCAAAAAAGACATATTTTCTCTCAAATATAGATCTGCAGAAGAAAAAACATCTGACCTTCAAAAAGCGTTTCATACATTCCTTGATCAAGAACTCAAAAAAAGTCCTGCATATATAAACAAAGATATACAAGATTTTAAAAATATTCTCGATGAAATAAACAAAGAAAAACTAAAAAAACAGGAAGCTATTGTTGAATTATCTTCTTTAGAGCTACATGTATTAGAAAACACTATTTTATCTTCAATCTCTTCTTGAAGTGATTATGGAAGCAGATTGGGAAACAAAAATATAACACATTGAAGAATATCATCTCAAGCAACTACTCTCGACTATTGAACAGATAATTTTACTGACAAATATACCGAAAAGGACAAAACAATATCAGAATCAAATATACCTGAAGAAGAAACTAAAGACAAAAATATCGTGGTTTCAACAACTCAACAAAAAAAAGAAATCGATCCAATAATAAACAACAACACCACAATCTATAGAGCAGATTCTTATTTAAAGTTCAATGAAACAGATGGAGATCTAGAATCTGGCACTCCAGAAGAGAAAGCTCTCAAAAAAATTCTCAAAGGAAAAGAAGATGCTTTGCTTGTTGTTGATCAAAATAGCCATGCCGTTTGAGCAGAAAAAAAACTTCTCAGAAAACTAAGAAAAGCTATTGATAAGACAGGAATAGATAATTTTTGAGATAGTATTAGAGAAGTAGAAAAACTTTATTTCCAAGAATGACCAAACAAAGATCGATCTGAAGAACCTAAAGATATTGCTGAACTTGGTGAATTATTTACTATAGCTATGGAACCTGGGAATGATTTTCCTTACTTTTCACGCGTTCTCAAAACCTTTTCTGAAGAGTTTAAAAAAAATCCAAATGCGAGTTTTGTAGAAATTTATAATACACTAAACAATTCTTCTTCTAGAAAAACTCTTTGACTAGCAAAAGAAAATAGAAATATGTTTCAAAGAATATTTAATTCACACAATAAAGCGTTTAATTTACTTGAAAATACATCTACAGATTTAGATAGGAAAGCTGCAAAAGAATTATACAATCGAAGCAAAAAGCTGGATATTAATGCAACTATTGAAAACAACTTGAGAAGAGTTGAAGAAAGCAGGAATCAATGATATGAAGACGAAGTTATGAAAGGAAGAGGAGAAGAAGCTAAATTTATCTCATTTTTGGTAGAGCAACTTGAAGGAAATACAAAAATTTCTGAAAATCACCTTTATGAAATTTTATCAGGAAAAGACTCTAGCCACATCAATACGGGGAAAAAAGAATCTTTCCTAAACCTGTTGAATGCCATCCGTTTTGGAATGAATATAGAACAATACGCAAATACTAAATATATTAGCACAAAATTAAAAGAAAATTTAACAGAAAAAGATAATTTAAATATATTTATCGATAGACTTTCTGATCTCAATAAAGATGGAAGAGTTGACTTTTGAGATTGAGCAATAAGAACAGGATTACAATTGCATTCGTATTATGAAACTGCTATTGATGAAGTAGGAGAAGAAAAAGTTCTTGAAAACCTGATTGATATAGCGATTACTCATGCAGATACCAAACAGTTTGGAAATTATAAAGCCATATTGGAAAAAATCAAAAATCTTGAAAATTATTCAGGAAACGATTGAAAAATTGATACCTTCCTTGATGCTTTTCAAGATCCTGGATTTATAACTTTTATGCAAAAAGTTCTTTTGGAATCACCATTAGATCCTGACTTGCTATTAACCCAAGGGAAAGATGCTTTCAAACACTATTCAGAAATGCTTGATGAATTCAATGAAGAGGATAAAAAAATAATTTATAATTATATAGATCAACAACTTATAGATTATGATGTAGATCCTATTATCAAAGAATGAATTTTTCAATCTCTTGCAACACCACTTATTCAAGCAAGACAACAAGGATTGGGAATGGGAATTCATATCTCACTTGATCAACTTATCAAAGGAATAAGTATTAATATAGGAACAGGTCTCGTAGATGGATCGCCTACTGTCCTTTGAGTTCATCTTGCTCGAAATAAAAACTTTGCATTAAACAATGATACAAACATATATACAGGAACTTCTCTAGGGTTAGTAAATGGATTCATTCCCGTAGCAAGTATCGGTGGTGGTGTGGAAAAATGGATTACCAATAAAAACAAAAGGACACTAGATAGTCCTTCTGCAAAGAAAATAGCTATTGGACCAAACGTTACCCTTATTTGAGGAGTTATTCCTTCGATAGGAGCAAGCATCGGTTTTGGTGTTGATAAACAAAAAGGAATAGAAGAACAATCTGAATTTATCAAACAAGGAATAATGCCTATCGTTGAATCGTTCCTTAAGACATATGATCAGCTTGATGGAATAAAAACAGAAGGCATAAAATCTCTTTCTAAAATTCTTAGAAAACAATTTCCAAATTCTGATCAAGATACCTTAACAAAAGCTGCAAATAATATTTATACAACACTCGTTTACTTCTGACTTACTGACTCTGATCGCGCAACTATTCAAAAACATATCAAACATTTCTCTTCGTTGGTTGCTGAATTTTATGTTACCAATCGAAAAAATGAACAAACTTTTTGATTAGATCGTTGGCATTTTAGCAATGCATCTCTTGGTGTTCAATTTTTGGCTGGATATTACCCTATACCAACGGTATGTGTAAAAATTGCTAAGTACAAAAGTTTCTATTTTAAAGATACCCAAGAGAGTCTTCAACTTGCAAAACAAAGAGAAATCACTGGTTTTTGAAATGAATATAAAGAGACAAAGTCTACTGAAGATATAGTTAACTATCTTAACAAATCTTTGCCTCTTGATAACTATAGAATATCATTATCAGCAGATAAAAAATATTTTATTATTCCGAAGGCACTTTATAACAAGCAAAATATTAATATTAAAATTGATCCTTCTTTAAAAGGATACCTCAAAGAAGTTGTCCAAGAAGGAACCAATGAAAAATCTCTTCAAGTTCCCGCTTTTATAGCACTACGCCATCAACAATTTAAGCAAGGAATGAGTCGTGTAGATGTATTGAACATTGGAGATATTAAAACAGAGAATGGAGATCTTCAATTCACCCCTGGAAAATCTTTGCCAAAAGATTGGATAGGAGATAAAGAAATGATAGACCCAACTATCGATTTACAAAAGACACTGACAACACAAATAGATATTTTCAAACAATATCCAGGATTTCCTATATCAAAAGCCATAATTACAGGAAATACTGTTACTTATTATGATAAACAGAATAACCCAATTGACGAACTACAAAATATAGATCTCCACAAATCTATAGAAATTGATAGAACTTCTGGAAATCCATATAAAATTACTATTACAGATAGTGAAAAACATACAATAATCTACAAATCTATAGAAAATCTTCCTCGTAAATATCCTACAATAAAGAAAATAGACAGAATAGATAGTCCTTTTGAAAAAACAATTACTGACAGCGATATAAAAGATATCTTAGTAAAATTGGATCAACTTGGTTCATCTCAAATAATTACTGAGTTTGAACATTTCTTGGAACAAGGTATCTCTTCAAAAAATATTGATTCAACAGCAAATCATCTAATAAATCTTTTGAAACCACATAAAAATAATGCAAAGATAAAATTACTTATAGATTCTCTTTCTAAAAGAGATCTAGCGCAAAAAATGATGATTATCAATCATATTAAGAGTATTTTTGCCTATGAAAAAGAATTTGATACGCACAAAAAGATTCTCGATACAGCAGGAAAACGTACATGATGGATGAATGTGGCTTGAAATTCAGGAGAGACTCCATCTAAAGTATGATTGGATACTATTTTAAGTTGATACAAGACTGCACTATTAGAAAATAAAAATTTTGACATCGAACCAGAATCTTTGAAAGATGCACCTGTTTTCTGATATACTGCCTGGTATAGAGCAAATGCATATAATAAGTCAAAAAACTGGTCTATGACACTTCCTGGATATACAAACATATTAAAAGCAGATAATCGTTTATATGCGAAAAAAATAGAAAAAGATCCAGAAAATCCAAACGACACAACATTAGAAACAACAAAATCATGGTTTTTGGATAATTTTCAACAAGATATCCAAGAACAAATTCTTTTCAAAAAAACACTCTCTTCTATGATTACAAAAGTCTATTCTAAATTACCAAAAGAATTTATTGAGGCAATAAATAATTTAGAGCGAAATGACATCAAAAAGTTGCTTTCTTCTTGAGAAAATACTATTGACATTTGAGATAAAAAATATAATATGAATCTACATACAGATCGATTATTCTACCTTCTTCAAGAATGTGCAAATGAATCTGTGGGATTTGTACCAAAAAGCATTGAAATAACGGAAATTATTCCTACTTCTATAGATAAAAAATTCACTATAACGCCACCAAAAATAGGACTTCGAACAAATACAACAGGAACCATAAATAGAGCTAACGCAGCTCAAAAAGTAGAAAGAGGAATCAACTTTACTTTTGTAAAAGAGAAACCAAAGAACGAAGATACTACCACAGAAGTAGAGCCAGATGATCCTGTAGAAATTGAAGTACAGCCAGAAGATCGTTCAGGTTTTACCAACAATGGTGATGGAACATATACATATATCAACGAAAATGGAACTACTATGATATTTAGACCTGATGATCCGACAGCCTTTGCTGAATTTTTAAATGGAACTACTGAAAATACTGCTGTATTTACAGGAATGGAAGCCCCTACAACAGGTACTACTTCTAACGAACGTATTCCAGGAAGCGGAAATTATACCTCTGAGGCAAATTCTTCTCTCGGCATTGGCGCTGAATTTAACAATCAAGAAAGAAGAAAATCAAAAGTAAAAAACAAATAATTATTTCTTAATATACTTCTATGAAAAACATTAGTGTTAGCAAAAACATATTCTTCTCAATACTAACAGCACTCTGAATTCTTTGTGCATCACCTACTTTTGCCTATGATCCGATACAACAAAGTGCTGTTGATACACCACTTCTCCAATGTGAAGAGAATAAAAATCTAGCTCACTATGTAGGACAAAGCATAGCTTATGCTATTTTTGTAAAAGAAGGAACTTCATTTAATCGATACCTCAATAATCATCCAACTGTTAACTGACAACCTATCGATGATACTCCAGAAAACCTTCCATATATTAGCAAAATGTTTGTTTGGAATCCGTATGGATCACTTTGAATAGCTCCTAATTCCTATGAACCAAATCAAAAAGTGCCTGATTTTTTTTATCTTTCTAATATAAAGCCAAAAGATATTAACAAGGTAAAATTTGCTAGACAATTTTCTGCAATGTATACAACAAAGCAATGATTACAAAGAACATGAGCGAGTGCTCAAATATATGTAGAAATTTCTAAACAACAAATAAAATCAACAAAAGCTGTAACATCATCAAATAATAAATGGTTTGATGAAAACAATGTAGTACATCCTCGAAATTACCAAATAACATCAGCATATAATCCAGCTCCAAAAGATACTGTTTGTATGAATTTTTATGTTGCATCTTGTGGCGATGGAGTCCTTGATGACCCTAATAAGCAAGGAGGAAATAATATTGATGGAAAACAAGGTATTCAAACATCTCAATGATTCATTTCTTGGATTAATACAGGATTTGTTGCAGAAAAATGTGATTCAACTACAGAAACTGGTGCTGCCTGTATAAATGGGACCCCTGGATGTTGTAATGCTACTTGTAGTGGTTTTGGGTGAGGGTGATTTTGTGGAGATAAAATTATCAATGATGGTCAAACTATTGAAGGGCATGGTCCAACATATATGAGTTGAGATATAGAAATTGAGGAACAATGTGATTTATGACCATGGAACGAAACAACACAAGAAGGAAACATTTCTGATTATAAATTATCTCTTTGTGCTGCTTATTGTGAAAAAAATACTGAACCAGAAACATTCCCTGAAGAACTTGGATAATCTTTTATACTAAAAAACACTTACCAATGAAAAAAACATTGTTTACAGCGCTATTATTGCTTCTTGTGACCTTTATAGGTACTAGTTTTGCACAAGAAATTCCCAATGATGGAGATTTCAGAACGCTAACAGATACAGGAACTATTTCTACTATAGCAAATGAATGTGATCCTTATTGATCATACGCTTTTTATGACAAAAGTGATGTTTTTTTTCTTCTTTATTCTGAACAACTCAAAACAGATAATTATGTAATTTTTAAAAGCAGTACTGCTCGAAAATATGGAAATATTTTTGATACCAATTTAAAAGTTCCATTTAGTTCAAACGTTCAACCAAAAAATGGAACCGAAAATACTCCAAGCAATAAAGTTATAATAACAAAAGTCACTTGATCAAAATTTCTTCTTCCAGCAAACTACTCTACTCCAAGAAATCAAATTGCAGGACAAATTGTAACAAATACTGAATATAGACTATTACGTAGTGTTAATCCTATGAGAAGCTATTTTTTTACGAACTCATTGGGAAATAAAATAACTATGCAAGCATCTACTGTTTATTCACCAAATCCAAACTGGAAAAAAGCATGTGTATCTTATTATATTGGTCGTTGTTGAGATGGTATCATAGATAAAGCTACCGGTGATGGTGCCACTGATGGTCAAGGTGGAATTGTAACTATTGATGAAGGGTTTAAATCGTGGCATGCTACATCAATTAAACCAAATGAAATTTGTGATGACGGTGCACAAAACGGACAACCTGGAAAATGTAAAACAGATTGTAGTGGTATTTGAAATGGAACAGAAACGGGAAGCCTTGTTGTAACAAAAACGCTGCTTACTGATAGAGCATATACTCCTGGAGAAAACGTTGAATTTAGAATTAACATTTCGAATCCATCAACACAAACTATTCAAGATATCGCTATTGAGGATTATTTCTTGCCAAGTGGATTTGAATACGTATCAAGTGAAATTGTTGGTATTACTTGACCTAGTTATTTCTCTACAGGAAAAAACACTAATGGAGATATTAAAATCTTGTATACTGGATTTTCCCTTACTGCAGGACAAAATGGATATATTCGTATTTTGGCAAAATTCCTTTCTTGTACAGATGGAACAAACCACGTTATTTGGTCAGCAACAAGTAATGGACAATGACTTAACGGATATACCAATAAAAAAGTTTCTTGTTCTACAACACCGGTAAGTATTACAAAAACAGCTAATCCAGGTACTATACAAGCAGGACAAACTACAAAATTTACTATCATAGTAAACAATACAACAGCAAACTCTCTTAATCAAGTTCGTGTAGAAGATGTTTGGCCAAGCTGTTTTTCTTTGGTCTCTTGAAGTGTTCAAACGACTCCTGCAGCAACACAAACCCAAGAAGGAAATTTAACTCAATGGACATTAGCTTCTGGTTTACCTGCGGGAAAAACTTTTACCATAAGTTTTTCTGGACAGGCACTTGCAAATTGTGCTTGATCTTTTACCAACACAGGAAGAATTCTTTATAAAGACATTAATAATTCTGATCAAAAATTAGAAACTACTACTACTGTTGTCATTAATCAACCTCTTGGTGGAATTTCTATCGATAAAAATATTTATCAACAAGGTTTTTGACCTGGAGATCCTGTTGTATATACTATTACCTATAAAAACAATAATACTACAGCTGTTGGTCCATTTCTTATAAAAGATTTCTGGCCAACATCGCTTATTTTGAGAAAAGCAACTCCATTACCTAGAAACATCAATGAAAGACCTTTAGTCTGGGAAATTCCATGACTACAACCAGGCGAAGAAAAAACAATAAAAATAGAAGGAACTATCTCTTATACTATCCAATAATTTTTACTTATTTCCTATACCCATGAAAAGACAAGTATTTTCAATATTTTGATTACTTCTTTGAGCACTCTTTTTTGGATCAACGTTTGCTCAATGAGTAGAATATACTAGTTGTACTAAGGATACTACTTGAATTTTTGTTTGTAAAGAATATGAATCCTGTAACAATCCAGGATGATCTTGTTCTTGTCTAGAAAATTCTCTTTTTATTCCTCATAATACAACATGTCTTGAAAATAATACGTTTATAAAAGAAAGAGTTATTTCTTCTTTTGCTGTTTCATGAAGTACTGTAGTCCTTAAGTTTACTGTGAAAAATACGACAAATACTCCAAAAAGATTTGAGATCAAACTACCCCCTGCATACAAAGAAACGAGAATACAAATAAAAGAAATGTCTTCGTCAGGATTACTCAATGGAGCTGCTATTATTTTAAATAACTATTTTTGAAATCCTCTTTATACTATCGACGATCTTGAGACAAAGACCATTATCATTACAGGGGAAATTAGCACTTCCAACCTTATTTTTCCTGCCATAGAGACAAGTGCTTGTTTTAGAAATACTTTTTCTCCTCTATGTATTGAACAGCCTGTTTCGTTTATTTTTCCTACGAGTAATTTTGCAATAACACAACGTGCACTTCCTCCTTTTGCTCTTTTTTCTTGAGAACAAGCACTCTACGAAGTACAAGTCACAAATAACTGATCAAAACAATACACCAATGAAGTTTATCTAGCACAAGCATTATCTCGCTTCTTAGGAACAGCTACACTTAACTTTCAAAATACAACAGTTCCTTCTTCCTTATCTGATTGAATAAATTATTCTTGGAATTTGGGAACACTTGCTGTGGGAGAGACAAAAACATATCTTCTTACAGCTCCTTTACTTTCAACCCCTGCTGCAAATACAACAATAACAACGACTGGTCATATTGTACCAAACAATGAAATACTTCTTTCTGACAATACTGCTGTTGCTTCATATACAGTACCTACTGTTGTTGATATTTTTCTTGATACTATAGAAAAATCTTTTGAAGAGCCTGAAATACAAGGAAACACTATTTGATACACTATTTTTTATTCAAACAAAGGAAATACCCCAGCACAAGGTATTACTTTACATGCTAATATTAGTTGAACAAATCAAACAGCAACAACTTTTACACTTCCTGATCTTGATCCTGACACAAAAAAATCTTTTGTTGTAACAGGAAATGTTGCTCAAAATTTCCCTATAGGAACATCTCTTTGTTTCTCTTGAACAATTACGGCAACAAACGAAACAGCAACAGGAAATAACAATTCTTTATCAGGATTTTGTTATACTTTTGTTCAAAGTGCTGATATTGAAGTACAAGCAAATTTAGTTAATGAAAGCGTTTCTATAACAAAAGGAACAATTCTCACCTATACAATCACGCTATCAAATAAAGGAGGGAAAACCGCAAATCCAATAACATTATCATTGACTCCATCAAACAATCAGACACCACAATCTCCTACAATATTCACAGGGATTAGTCTTGCTGCAGGAGAAACAAAAATAATCTCTTATACATCAATTTTAAGTAATTATCCAATCAATTGAACTACTCTTTCACTCTCTTGAATAGCATCTTTTCCTGGAATAGATAGCAATACCACAAATAATAGCTTTGAACTTACAACAACACTTCCATGACTCGCTGATGTTTATGTTTCTCATTCTATGCTTCCTTTTAGTTGATTTTCATTGGGAGATACTGTTACCTATGTTGTTTCTTATGGAAATAGTTGATTTGCTGCTGCATGGAATCCTACAATTACATTTGCTTGATCTTCATTTCTTCAATTTCCTCAAACAACATGGAATCTTTGAAAATCTTTGGCTCCAGGTGCTACAGGAACACTGATTGTTACAGGAACATTACAACAATTCTTGGCTGCAGGAACGCCTCTTTTGAGTCAATCCACCATAGCAACAACCTCTGCACAAACAACAACAGGAAACGATTCTTTTAGTATTACAGGAAATGTGTGAAGCTATAATAATGTTTCATTTTCTTTGTTGGCACAGAACCAAACTCGAACCCAATGAAATATTTCACAACAAGTTATTCGTGCAGTTTCTGGACATGTTATAAGTTTTACGCTTACGTATGTTAATAACTGAAATGTTCCAGCAGAAAATACAACATTAACATTTAGTAATTTAGGAAGTCTTTCTCTTCCTTCTTCGACATATAATTTAGGAACAATCTGAGTAAAACAACAATGAAGTCTGGTTATTACATGATATATCAGAAATTTTTTCTCATCATTTACCACTACAGCTACTCTTTCTTATAATACTACAGGAATCTCATATTCATGGAATTTTCAAGAGCCAAACCAGTGTGGAGATTGATTCTTATCTAGTAATGAAGTTTGTGAAGAACAAAATCAGTTGGGAGTAACAAATCCAGATCAAGTTTGTGAAAATCAACAAGGTATTTGTACCCTTGTAACCAAAAGAATAACGAATAAAGCTTGTGTTGAAATTAATTGAGTTATTTCAAGCTGTGATGAAGCAGTATTACCATTAGCACAACCTTCATGTGCAACAATTCAAACAGAATATATTGATGATACATCCTTACAAGTAAGATGTTTTGGAAAGTATGATACAAACTATACATTATTCCGTATCTCTTGTGGAAATGGACAATCGATAACTTGATATTCATTTAATCAATGACCTTTTTCTGCAAGATGTTCTTATGGATCAAGTGCAGAACTCAATGCCTCTGCTATTACATGTAATGTAGGAAACAACGCTCAAGCCTGTACTACCTCTGCTCTTTCTTGTGATCTTGATGTAGAGTCTCCTGTTGTAATTCTTGATCCAGATCAAAATAATTGAAGTGTTGATGTTGAATGTTCAACAAGAAATGGAAAACAAGCATTGTTGGAAATAGACTGTGGAAATGGGAAAACCGCAAGTAAAGAAAGCGATCACATGAGATATACTTGTACATACAAAAAAGAAGACTTCTCTCGTAATAGAGATATCTCAAGAAATATTTCCTGTCGTGTTAATGGATCTGTTGCCTGTGAAGATGAAGTCATCTTAGATCAGGGTATTATGGGTGTTTGTTGAAATGGAATTAGAGAAGGATACGAACAATGTGATTTATTGCCAAATGGCTCATCTATTGGAAACGACCTTGATGAAAGAAACAATAACGATGCTTCTTCTGCTGTGAGAGGGAAAGCTTGTTATAACTGTGCTATTGAAGATGAAGCACCTGCTCAATGCCTCTCTGTTCACAACGCTAATATTTCTATTGAAAAGTGAGAATATCTTCCTTTTTGGTGGAATGTTAATACAGACTCTTTTGCTAGTAGTTCTACTTGTCCTGACAAAGATGAAGGAAAAATTATTAAATCAAGTATGAAATGTACATTTGAGTTACAAAAACCATGAAAAGCAAAACAACAAGAAACCAAAAAGATATTAGAAACAGATTGCATCCAAAACCCATGATCAGAATATAAAATATTTAATTATTTCAAACAATACATATCTTCAAATACTTGGAAATATGCAGTAAATCCAAGTGTATTTAATGCTCGAGTCGATGATGATCTAGGAGAATATAAATTAAAACTTTCTCGTGTAGAATATGATTACTGTTGAGATGATTGAGAAAAAGAACGTGCCACAACAGATAATGTTTGTGAGACTAATTTTACGATTACAAAACCATATCTTGTTCAAAAAAGTGCTTTTGGTATGACCCCAAAAACAACGACTATTGATTTGAGAGATTTTTACACAATCAACAAAGAAGCAATTATTTCTAGAACAGATCTTGCTGATGTTATGGTATTGGATGAGAGTTCTTACGAATGAATTTGAGTTACCTCACCGATGATTGATTCTTTTGTAAAATCAGCAGAGAGATTGGCTGTTTCAACCAAAGCTCCTGGAAATCTAGCAAGTAAAGTAACTGCAAAAAAAGTTCCAAACAAAGAAATTTATATCCTTTATGGGAATAATAATGATCTCAATATCATTAATTGAGCAAACATTAGCAAACCTTTTACCTTGATTGTAAAAAATGCTAATCTTGTTATAGATGGAAATATTGACGTAAATGGAATGTTTATCGTCCAAAATGGTACTATTAAATTTAATGACACCTCTTGTAAAGGACAACAAATTGTTAAAGGAATTTTTGTAGCAAACAAATTTAGTGCTGTAAAAAACACCAACGACAGTCTCTACAAAGAACGATGTAATGCAGGAGGTCTCTATGTAAAATGAGTTCTTATTGGATGAGGTATTGAAAATCTTGTTCAAAACAAAAGATCAAACCTTTCAAGATGGTTTAGAGTAAGTTGATCTGAATCATCTATCGAAACCCAAAGAAGAAATATGATTTTTAATGGAGCATCTGTTCTTATTGAATATAGTCCAGAACTATGGCAACAATTACCTCCAGGAGCTGATGAATTTACCAAAGCTCTTGAGGTATATAAAAAATAATTTTTACTTAGTTGTTCATTCCTATGTCAACACTTCTCAAAAGAATTCTTTTTATTGTTATCATCTTGGCTATAGCTTATGGGATATATTGGCTAATTGATAGACAAGGAGCTGATGAACTCAAAGATGATATTGTTACTACAACACAAAAGACAGTGGAGGATTTTGTGGAGACCACTACTGAAAATATTCTTCAACCTGTTTCTAATACAGGCGGAGAATCTTTGTGAGATTATAATGAAATATTTCCTGAAAAAAATATTGTAGTTACTGACCCTGAAATAAAAGCCCCTGTTGTTCAAACTACTCCAAAGACTACCCCTGTAAACACCACTTCTTCACCAAAAAAACCATCGACATCTTCTTCTAATATTCTTTTTCAGTTATTTAAATAGACTTGAAACTTATTGGTAAAATAACTACAAAGGTGATCGCAAGATCATCTTTTTATTTTTTTGAAAAACGAATGAATCTTACTTTGAAACAATATATTGACTGAGTTAGCGATGGAAGTTTGAATGCTAAAGATCTTATCAATAAGTATATAAACAAAGCTAAAGAACAAAATAGTCAGACTTTTTCTTTTGTGAGATTTCATGAAGAGTATGTAAACTCACATATCGACGATTTAATTAGTAAACCTTTGCATGGTGCGCCGATTGGAATCAAAGATATTATTTTGACAAAGTGATATATTACTTCGTGTGGGTCGAAGATGATGAAGGATTTTGTCAGTCCTTATAGTGCGACCTGTTTTGAGACCCTCGAGAAAAACGGAGGGTTGATGATCGGGAAGACCAACATGGATGAATTTGCGATGGGCTCTAGTACCGAGACATCATACTTTGGAAAAACCATCAACCCTCACGGAATTAACCGTGTACCAGGAGGTTCGAGTGGCGGAAGTGCTGCAGCGGTAGCTGCAGATCTCTGCATCGCAGCTCTGGGAACTGATACCGGAGGGAGCGTCCGCCAACCAGCATCATTTTGCGGGATTGTATGACTTAAACCAACGTATGGAAGAGTTTCAAGATACGGAGTACAATCTATGGCATCAAGTTTGGACCAAGTGGGGGTTATGACAAAAACAGTTGAAGACGCAGAAATCTTGCTTAAATCAATATCATGATATGATACCCACGATGCACAAAGCTGCCCAGAAGCTGATATCTGGCAACAGCCGATTTATAAACATGACGTGAAAAAA
>CAZUIS010000002.1:0-3205 GCA_964620295.1 uncultured Candidatus Peribacteria bacterium | reverse complement strand
GGAGAAGGATTGGACCCAAAAATAAAAACCAGATTTCTTGAAATGATAGAAAAATTAAGAGGGCTTTGATGGGAAATTGAAGAAATAGATTTGCCGATTATGGGATATACAGTACCGATGTATTATACATTGATGCCTGCTGAAGTAAGCACCAATTTGGCGAGATTTGATGGAATTAGATTTGGCCTCCAAGATGATACGACCAAATACAAAGATATTTATGAATACTACCAAAAAGTGAGATCAGAAGGATTTGGAGAAGAAGCCAAAAGAAGGATTTTGCTTGGGACTTTCGTCTTAAGTTCGGCAAATTACGAGGGATATTATCTCAAAGCCCAGCAAGCAAGAGAACAACTCAAGGCCGATTTTTCAAAGACATTCGAACAATATGACGCAATTATCACGCCAACCACACCAACCCTCCCAGGAAAAATCGGAGAAAAAATCAGTGATCCATTGACGATGTATTTGGAAGATATGTACACCATCCCCGCTAATATGGCAGGAATACCAGCAATGACCATTCCAGGAGGAATGATCGAAGATCAAGGAGAATTGCTTCCTATGGGAATCCAATTGATGACGGATAAATGGCAAGAAGAGAAATTACTGGAACTAGGAAAAACAATTGAAAAGATATAAAAAAATTATGGCCTCACCTTCTTGTGAGGTTTTTTTATTGTTTTATGGATAAAAGAGATAAAACCCTCACTTTCTTCGAGATTAGCAGTCCTCTCAAAGGCAAGGAAAGGGGAAGGATATTCATGATAGTGCAGATCCATATTTGTATCTTTATCAGTCCATTTAATCCCAAAAACACCACTATCACCAATCATATTAGACAGGGAAACAACGCTGATATACCCAATACTGGCCCATCCCTTAGAAAGAGGATTCCAAAACCCAGCTTTTTTTAGATCAAACAATTTGGCAAAATTAAGGATTTTCTCTTCTGTGTTTTCTCCAGGGAAAAAACTAATACATTTTTCAACTTCTGATTTATCTTTAAGAAGTTTTTTTCACTGTTTTTTGACTTCTTTTTCTGCCGCTTTACCTGTTAAATATGTTATTCATTCAATACCTGTTTTTCCATTTTTATCTGTATAACTTCCATCAAAAATAGTTTCGTTATTTGGAACTGCTGTTAATGGTTTCATATTTTTGATATTCATAGGAATAACATCTATTCATCATTTGGAATTGATTTGGATATTCTTTTTCATTTCTTCTTTTTGATTTGGTGTTAGCGTCTTTAACAATTCCTGATAATTTTTAGCATACGGATTATTCTTCTTCTCTTCATATCTCCTCAACGCTTCCTCCATCTCTGCAGTCATCTCATCTGGCAAATTCTCTGCTTTCGCCAAAAGCGCATCAAGTGTTTCTTGATCGTATTTTCCTCGTCTTGCTTTCTTTTTGGGAGTGAGATCGAGATTATGTGAAGGAATTAAAGTTGTCATATTATATGTATAATTATTAAAATAAGTTATTTCTTAGTATAATCATCAAAGGCAAAAAAAGGACTAGGATAGTCCTGACTACTGATTCGGGTTAAATCTAGATCATTTTCCCATTCGATTCAATATACGACAGAACCATGCTCTTTAGACATATTTATAGAATCATAAGGCTCAGAATTATCCCATTTTTTATTATAAGAGTGCCAATAACCAGTTTTTTTTAGATCAAATAATTTGGCAAAATTAAGGATTTTTTCTTTTGTTGTTTCTCCAGGAAGGAAGTTAATAAATTGTTCAACTTCGGATTTATCTTTGAGGAGTTTTTTTCATTGGATCCTTACTTCATTTTCAGCTGCTTTACCTGTTAAATACGTTACTCCTTTGATTCCTGTCTTTCAATATTGATCTACATGACTCCCATCAAAAATAGTTTCGTTATTTGGCGTTGCTGTTAGGGGTTTCATATTTTTGATATTCATAGGGATTATATCTATTCCTCATTTAGGATTGAGTTGTATATTCTTTTTCATTTCTTTTTGTTGGTCTGGTGTTAGTATCTTTAAAAGTTCCTGATAGTTTTTAGCATACGGATTATTTTTTATTTTCTCTTCATACTTCCTCACCGCTTCTTCCATCGCTGGCGTCATCTGTTCTGGAAGTTTTTCTGCTTTCGCTAAAAGAGTATCAAGAGCTTCTTGATCATATTTTCCTCGTCTTGATTTCTTTTTGGGCGTGAGGTCGAGGGTTTGGGATGGAGTTAATGTTGGTGTTGTCATGTTTTGTATATTATTTTTTAAAGATTTGATCTTTGTGACGTTGGAAGTATTTGATAAGTTCTTGTTTCCCCTTTGTGAGGATTTGTTTGGAATCATCTAGAAAGATTGGTTTCGAGCGAGGGAAGTTTTGTTGTGTTTCTAGCTTCTCATCTTCATTGAGATCCAATCCGAAAACTAATTCTAATCATTTAAATTTCCTTGTTTGTTCTGATAATTCGTCTCCCATCAATCATTTATTAGCTCATCCATCTGTGATAAATATCGGCAAAAACGTAATATCAGGGCGCTCACGTTCTTGTTGTTTAATCGTTTTGAGATTATCTACAACTGCCAAAGATATATCTGTTCTCATTTCAGAATATTTTGCTAATCTCATAATTTCTCATTTTTGTCTTTCATAGGGATCTTTGACTGTTTTGATCTGATGAAAATTCTGACCAAATGCGTTTACTGTAAATGGAATTTCCCGTTTTTGACAAAGCAAACCAAGAAATACAATCAGTTGTTTTACTTCATCCATTTTACTATCCATACTACCTGAAACATCTATCGATAAGCAAATTCCAAGATTTATTTTGAGTGATTCAGATTCTTCTTTTTTGTGATAAAGTTCGCCATAATGATGCTGACGAAGTTTTATTCATGCTCTGACAACATCTTTTACGCGACCAGTATTGTGATATCCAGAAAATGTATATTCTTTTATTTTTGGAATAATTTTTTCCAAATCTCTCAAAAACCCGTCAACCTGTGTGGTCGTAGCTTTTTCAAGAACAAGATATTCTTTGTAATATTTTTCTTCTGATGCAGAAAATCCTTGTTTTTGAAGTTTATCTAAATAATTTTGTTTGGCTTGATTGAGCTGTTTTTGCTGTTGCTCAATCTGTTTTTTTGCTTCCTCTTGGATGTCTTTAGTTTTGATTTTCTCTGATTCTTTTTTGAGGTGCTCAAGTTTTTTTTGAGCTTCTT
>CAZUIS010000001.1:0-29638 GCA_964620295.1 uncultured Candidatus Peribacteria bacterium | reverse complement strand
TTTGGAAGCTTGGTAAAGGAAATTTAGATCTTGTTCGTATTTATTTTTAATACATGCTTATGACACTTTTCTTAGAAACTTTTTTTGGGGAATATAGAAGCCATTTGTTTTGGCAACTGTTATTTTCTTCTGAGAATGAGGATGATGAAGATGCTCAAGAACGCGATGAAGAAGATGATGAAGATGAAGAAAGTGATGAATATGAAGATGATTTGGAAGAAAGGTTTTTTGGGTAAATTCTTCAAACCTATTTCTTTTTTTGTCTTGTTTTCCGGCTCAGTTTTTCTATACTAAGTTGCTATAAAATTTATTACTTATTTTTTTCGTATGTTACAATGGATTTTGAACTGGATGTCTGGAAATTATAATCAAAGACAGATAAATAAACTTATGCCACTTGTTCATCAGGCTAATCATTGGTATGATGAATATAATTTCCTTAAAAATGAAGACTTTCCAAAAAAAACAGAAGAATTTAAACAAAGAATTGCTCAATGAGAGTCATTGGATAGTTTGTTGCCCGAAGCTTTTGGTCTTGTAAAACAAGCATGTAAAAGACTTGTTTGAACAAAAATTCAAGTAAGAGGACAAGAACTCACTTGGGATATGATTCCTTATGATGTTCAGCTTTTGTGAGGAATTATTTTGCATAAGGGGATTATTGCTGAAATGAAAACATGAGAAGGAAAAACGCTTGTTGCTGTTGCTCCTGTTTATCTCAATGCTTTGGAAGGAAAAGGAGTTCATGTTGTTACGGTTAATGATTATCTTGCATCTCGTGACTCTGATTGGATGAAATATGTGTATAATTTTCTTGGGTTATCTGTTGGTTGTGTTACAAAAAGTGTTTCTTTACAAAAGAGACGTGAAATGTATGAAAGTGATATTACCTATGTTGAAAATTCAGAATTGTGATTTGATTTTTTGAGAGATAATTTAGTTAAATCAATTGAATGAAGAAGTTTGGTTCGAAGACCACTTCATTATGCTATCGTTGATGAAATTGATAGTATTTTGATTGATGAGGCAAGAACACCTTTGATTATTTCAGAAGCAAGTGCTGAAGCAACAGATAAATATGTGTATTATGCGCAAATTGTTCGCTTTCTTACGCCTTGTTCTACAAAGAAAAAGGTATCAAAGGGGTTGTTAAACGAGTTGGTTCGTGCAGATGAACTTCAACAAGAGGAAGATGGTGATTATTATATTGATGAAAAAACAAAAACAGTTTCTTTGAGCGGTATCGGAATTAAAAAATTGGAAGAAATTTTGAAAGTAGAAAATTTGTATAAAGATATAGGATATGAAGAAATTCATCATATAGAAAATGCTTTGAGAGCTCAAGCTGTTTATCAAAGAGATAGAGAGTATATTGTTGTTAACTGAGAGGTTCTTATTGTTGATGAACATACGGGTCGTACTATGCCAGGAAGAAGATTTTCTGAAGGTCTTCATCAAGCTATCGAAGCCAAGGAGGGTGTTACTATTCAAAAAGAATCAAAAACTATGGCAACGATTACCTATCAGAATTTTTTCAAACAATACAAAAAACTTGGTGGTATGACGGGTACTGCTACTACTGAAGGGGAAGAATTTGAAAAAATTTATGAACTTTCGGTTTTGGAAATACCTACAAATAAACCTACCATTAGAGTAGATAGACATGATAAGGTTTATTTTAATCAGGCTGCAAAATGGAAGTTTGTAAAAGAATATATTAAATTTGCTTATGAAATCGGTCAACCTATTTTGATTGGAACATCTTCTATTGATACATCTGAACATGTGTCTAAAGTATTGGAAAAAGAAGGAATTACCCACTATGTTTTGAATGCAAAATTTCATGAACAAGAAGCACATATTGTTTCACAAGCGGGTAAATTTAAGAGTGTTGTTGTTGCGACAAATATGGCTTGACGTGGGACAGATATTAAGTTAGATAAAGGTCTTAATGAAAAATTAGCAGATAATTATGTTAATTGGACAAAAAAACAAGTTTTGGCAAAAAATCCATCTTCAGTTTCGGCTTTGGTATATTCTGAAGTTGAATATGATTTAACGATGGATGCATTTATGCGTATTTGGAATTTGGATGAAGAACAGATTCGTACAGCACAATCTGGTTGATTGTCTTTAGATGATGTTACATTGAAAATTGTATTTAATTCTCGCAAAAAAAATAACGAAGATGCTTATGCAAAAATTGTTGTAGAACATAAAAATGCTGGTGATTTGATTCAAAAAGATTTCCACTATGGATTATTTATTCTTGGTACAGAAAAACATGAGTCAAGACGTATAGATAATCAACTTCGTGGACGTGCTTGAAGACAATGAGATCCTGGAGTTTCTGTATTTTTTGTGGCCTTAGATGATCTGATTATGAGAAAAATGTGAGGAGAAAGAATCCAGTCTATGGCAGCAATGCTTTTGCCAAAAACAGAGTTAGAAAATCTTGAACTTACTCAAAAGCAATTTAATAGTTCTATCGTGAGAGCTCAAAAACAGATGGAAGCTTGGCATTTTGGTTCTAGAAAACATGTATTTGAATATGATAGTGTGATTAACAAACAAAGACAAGCAATTTACAAAAAAAGAGATGATATTCTTTTTTCGGAAACAGACGAAAGTCGTAGAAAATCTTTGGTAGAATCAATGCTTATCGAGATCCCTCAAAATATTCGCGACATTGTTTCTTATTCTCTCGTGACTGCCCAAACTTTGGGACAAACTGAAAAATCATATCTAGAAGCTGCAATGAAAGAATTTTCTTTGGATTCTTCTTTTAGTGCATCATTGGCTTCGTGTTCGTTCCCTGAACTTCAAGAAAAAATATCAGAACATCTTATTAAAAAGGTAGTTGACCCTATTTCTTCAGCAGATCATATGATTGCTTATAGATTTTTGAAAGATGTCTATCTCTATAATTTGGATACACTTTGGGTTAAACATATTGATGAAATGGAATATCTAAGAGATAAGGTTGGTCTTATGGGATATGCTCAGATAGATCCTCTAGTTGTCTATAAGAAAGAAGCGTTTGAAAAATTCCAAAGCTTACTTATGAGATTAAAACAGGATGTGACCTTGTATCTTGTTAATTTCGATTTCTCTTCAAAGCCATCTTCTCAGGTTGTTGATGTAAATGATTCTTCTTACCTTGATACTCTTCAACAGGCTGGAGCAATTGCCCCTACTCAATCTGTAATTTCCAAAAAAAAGGCAGCTTCTACACAAGATGTTGAAGTGTTTGAAGTTTCTTCAGAACAAAAAAATCCATATAAAGATATTTTTGAAACGGGTTCAAAAAAGCCAAAACCAAACGATGCTTGTCCTTGTGGAAGTGGTAAAAAGTATAAAAAGTGTTGTTGATCAGTATAAAAAAATGGAGCAATTGCTCCATTTTTTTAATTATTTATTCTTTAGATAATCAGTTATATCCATAAAACTTACATCACTTGGGATTTCAAACATGTTTTCTTGAAGGTTTTCTTCTTTACAAACGAAATCCACTTCTTTTTCTCCTAAAGGATCTTCGGAATAAGCTTCTTCGTTTGTTCATTCAGGTATTGTTTTAAATTTTGCTCATTGGCTTTTTTGAATATTACTTCGTGTATAGGTATATCCATCTTTTGTTACTGTATAGGCTTCTAGGTTCATATTTTCTTTTTTAAGTTGAACTTTTGCGACGCTTTTCATCATCCCTTTATAAATGTATATAGTTCCTTCTTCTTTGGTATCATTGTCTTCAAAAGTGAATGAACAACTTACATTATCTTCTTTTGTTAAAAGGTCTTTTGCTGTTCCTTTGAATACATTTTGCTTTTCTTGTTTGTTTTCTGGTGCTATTCCTTCTGTTGAAACATCAGTTGTTGGTGTTTTTCAACATCCTACGAGTAAAATGCTTCCAGCCATAATTACTCATACAATAAATTTTTTCATGAGAAAAAATAAAGATATAAAGTCCTGGTATTTTAACTACTTGTAGGTATATTTCAAGAGCTGTTATTTTCCGTAGGTTCTTCCTTGTAATTCATTGGGAAAATGCTGATTATTTGTTTTTTTATCTGGTTGGTTGTGTGTGTATTGATAATTTTTTCCGTATCCTAATTCTTTCATAAAATTTGTCGGTGCATTTCTAATATCCATAGGAACAGGAAGATTTCCATATTTTTCTATATCCGCTTTGGTTTCTAAGGATATTTTATAAGTGATATTGTTTTTGGGTGCTTTTGCTAAATAGAGAGCTAGTTGTATCAGAAAAATATCACATTCTGGCATACCTACTTTGGAAACAGCATCATAGACTTGATTTGCGAGAAGGAGGGCATTGTTGTCGGCGGGGCCGATGTCTTCGGATGCGAAGCGGAGTAATCTCCTCGCTATGTAGAGCGGGTCCTCCCCGCCGGCGAGCATTCTCTCGATCCGGTAACATGCTGCGTCAGCATTACTATCGCGAAGCGATTTGTGGATTGCTGAAATGATGTTGTAATGTTCTTCACCGTTTTTATCGTAATAGAGATTTTTTTGTCCGGCTATTTTTATGTCTTCTATTGTTATTTCTCCTGTCTTTTTCAAAAAAATAGTTGCTTCCAAAATATTTAAACTATTTCTCAAATCTCCGTTTCCAAGTCTTGCGATATAAGAAATTACTTCGTCGGAAGCAATTATCCCTGGATGAGAATCCAGAATTTTTTGTCGATTGTTGTTGATAAAATCTTTGATGTCTTCTTCTCATAGTCTTTCAAAAACAAAGGTTCTTGACCTAGAAAGAAGGGCACTATTGATAGAAAAACTTGGATTTTCGGTGGTTGCTCCAATGAGAATAATATCTCCTTTTTCTACATAAGGGAGTAAAGTATCTTGTTGAGCCTTGTTTCGG
Source organism: uncultured Candidatus Peribacteria bacterium (assembly GCA_964620295.1). Lineage (GTDB taxonomy): Bacteria > Patescibacteriota > Gracilibacteria > Absconditabacterales > Absconditicoccaceae > UBA5124. The sequence continues at coordinate 24,756 of CAZUIS010000001.1, read as the reverse complement.
CGATGTATTTCATCCAAAAAAATGATCGTTGTTTTGCCATATTGTCTATTGGTTTTTGCTCTTACCAATATTTCTTTGAGATCTTCTTTTTTGCTGGTTACTCCTGATAGGAAGAAGGTTTCTGCTTCAAGCATATTAGCGATAACTCTTGCTACCGTTGTTTTTCCGCATCCTGGAGGTCCTCGAAAAAGCATTGAAGGAATTTTTTTCTGTTCGAGAAAAACGCGTATAGGTTTACCAGGTCCAATAAGATGTTGTTGTCCTATACAGTCATCTAATGTTTGTGGTCTGAGTAATGAAGAAAGTGGTTCGGCCATTAATTAGGTTCTAAATTTTAAATTCTAAGTTTTGAATTATTAGTATTTAGGTAAAAAATAATATTTAAAATCCAAAACTTAACATTAAAAACTATTTATAAATACAATATACATTTAACTCCAATTGTCAATTTGAAAAAGCATAGAAAATCTGATTTTTTGTTTCTTTTTTATTTTGTTTTTGTATAGTTGCGGTGTATTGTTTGTTGTGATTTCGATAATAAATTTTATCTTGGAAAACAAGCATGTATTTTTTGCATAAAAGGCATCTCGTTTGACTTTTGTTGCTTATATATTCTTTATCCTACTTTTTACAGAGTTGGTTTTTTGTCGATCTTTGATCTGTTTTTGCAGAGAATCCTTTGGAAAGAACTCATCTTGTAGCTGTGTTTGTTGATAAAGATATTTATCAAGATACAAAAACTGATGTAGAGTGGTATGCAACCTCTTATATTCAACAACGTGTTTCTAATTCTAAAGCTTTAATTCTTCCTATTAATGTAAAAAATTTTAAGGCAATAGATCTTGTCAAAATGCTGGAAAATATGTATTTTGATGGGGTTAAATGAACGTCTTCAGATCTTTTGTGAGCAATTTTTGTGTGAGATATTCCTTTGCCTGTTGTACAAAATAAATGATTTATTTATCCAACCATTTTTCCTTATGTAGATTTTGAGGATCAACAATTTGTTTATGACGCAAATCAACAATTTTTTGTTTATAATAATAATCCTAGATGACAAGCTGAAATTTGGCATTGAATTCTTAATTTCTGATCAGATGTATCTCTTTATCATAATTTCTTTCAAAAGCTAAGAACGTATACAAAAAATCCAACATCTTTTGTTGCTCCTTTGATGTGGTATGATGATTTTATTGGAGTTAAAAATACTTTTTCTCAAGATACGTTGCCTTTTTATGTTAACAATTTCCTTTTTACTGAAGATGTAGGATATCATAGGTTTACTAATTTGATGCTTGATTATTTCAAGACAGTTCAGAATGATAATATGTCTGATTTGCTTTCTTCTTTTTCTCAGACATCTTCCAATAATCCAGAATTGCAAGCTACTATTAGTGCATGAAAAACTGCTTTTGACAATTTATCAGAATCGAAGGTTCCTACAACAATGCTTTTGTCGGTTATTAAGGAACTTCTTGCAAAGTATGATAAATTATATCCTTGAGTTTTTCTTGCAACTATGAAAGATAATGCCCAAGCTGCTGCAAGATGGTATAAAAAAACGGGAAGTGGTGACTGGGTCGATTGAATAGATTCGCATATTCATAAACTTCTTTTAAAAGATTCTTTGGCTGTTTGAGATCCTTCTAAGTGAATTTCTCCTGTTATCGTTTCTTTTAATGATCTTTTGGAAAAATCTTTGGATGATAAAATTGAATCCAATCGTTGGTATATGACATTACCAATTATTAATAAATATACCCATGAAGATTGGACAAAGAAAAAAAACTTTGGAAAACGTTGGTGTCAAAAAATAACAGATGATATCTATCAGAATTATTATTTTTGAACCTACGCTGGAGATATTGTTTCTGCGGATCAATTTAGTATTTATAGAGGAACGTATAGAAATTTGTCGTCTTTTTCTGGTGTTGCTCTTGTTGATACATGATATATTTCATCTGATACAAAATCTCTTTGATCTAGTAATCATGTTTTTGCTACACAAATTGAAGCTAATAGATGATATAATTTGATGTCTGCGGCTAGTGATTATGATACATATAGTGAAAATAAAATAAAAGAAAAAAGAACAATTGTTTGTAGTAAATGGGTTAAATTTCTTGGATTTAAACTTTATTGTAAAACGAGAAAAGGTGAATATGTTTGAAATACATATGAGTCAATTGAAGATTTTTGAATAAGAGGACGATGATGAGCATCTGCTCTCTTGCTTGATTCTGGCGCTTTGGCGGCTATGCCTCCAACATATGTTCTTGGGCAATATGATTATAAATCAGCATTTTTTCCTATTTATGATATTTGATGATCAGTGGCTGTAGCTACATGAAAAGCTGATGCATTATCTTATCTTGCCAATAGCTGATATGCGTCACTTATAAAAACTAAAGATCAATATGGTTCTGTAGATTATCCAAAGTATATTAAATGAGATACTGATAATTATCCTTCGGATGTATATAGCTCTAAAGATAAAGACTGATATAGAAAACTTATTGATACAAATAGAATTTGGACGTGATATACTAACTTTGACTATTTTCTTGTTTGGAAAAGAACTAGTGATACTTGAAGCAAGACCAAAAAAGTTATCGATGTAAACGGAACTCAAAAAAATTGGACATCTTCTGATAGCATGTGAGGAAAGTGTTCGGGAAAAAGAGAAACTTTTTCTTATTTTTATTCGACTATTGATTCTAGAGTAAAGTCTGTTTCACCAACAGCAGAACAAGTTAATTGAATTTATGGAAATGAATTTTCAAAGTCAGGAATTTTTTGGAAACATTATGATTATTTAAAGCAAGAACTGGTATCAATAAATGAGTCGTCTTATGATACGTTTACTTTTTCTCTTTCCGGGTTATCACTTCTTTTGTCTTGAAATAAAGAAGTAAATGCTAAAATCACAACATTTGCTGCTCTTTCTTCTACAGACCCTGTTCTTCTTTTGTCTTGAGTTCAACAAATTTTTCCACAAGATAAACAATTGTTTTATAATCAGACTGCTTCTTGAGTCTTTTCTTCTTTGGATCAGGGACTTGATGGTTTGCTTCAGTTAAATTTTGGAAATGTTTTGGCTTATTTTGATAGAATAAAAGAGGTTGAAACATTATATAATCAAGAGACAACTTTTCTTTCAGGTTGGAGTAATGATTTAAAAACTACGGTGTCTTCTATAAAGACCAAGTATCTTTCTTTACCTGCAGTTTTTAATCAAATTTCTTCAACGTATCAGACAATTTCCACAACAAATGCTTTTGCAACATGAGCATTGGTTACCAAAAGAAACACAATTGATACATTACAAAATTGTGGGACATCTGTGGCGCCGAATTATTGTTGATGTAAAAATACATATAAGCAAGTTTGTGATACAATAGATTCTTTGGTTGTTTCTTTGGGACAATTGGCAAAAAATGTTTCTACTCTTGAACGTACTACTGTTGTTGAAGAAATTGATGGTGTTTCTTCTTCGTTTGATGTAGAATTACTTTCCTCTTTTTCTTCTGTTTTTGAAGAAGCGTCTGCTCCAGATGGATTTTTATCAGACATACCTTTGGTTTTATCTGGTATTTCTCAAATAAAAACAATAGCTGTTGAGCCACCGTTACAACATACTCCATGATTTAATCAGACAACAGCTGATAGACCAATTGATTGACCTAGAAAAATTTCTTTTCAGGGGCTTGGGGGTACATTGGTTTCTTTTAGTTATCCAAATCTTTACGAAGTCTCTGTTTATAAAAATGATTCATGAAAGTTATTACTCAAAAATGTTCAAGAAATAGAAGCTTCAATACTTGAATATTTAACTGAAAAAGCAAAAGAATATAATCAAATTCTTTTGAATCAAGAAAAAAATCGTGCTATTTATTATGCTAAAAATCCTTCAGCATTTGATTTTCTTGAAAAAACAGATCCTTTGGCTACACCGAAAAATCGTACTACATCTTATTTGCCAGAGACGTATTTTGTTGATTTACTTTGAAAACAACGCATTTCAAATATCGCAGAATTACTTTATTATCAAACATTGCCTGTTTCTTCAAGATTTCAAACGAAATATATAGATGAGGATTTGGAAGAAACAAGATCTCAATTTGATGTAAATAAAAAAATATCTTATATTGTTTCTTGATATTTGACGGAACATCCTGATCAGTGATCATTGGTTTCTCCAGCGTATAATGCTTCTTGATATGAAGTTGCTTATATTAATTCTGATGGTTCTGATTTGGTTTCAGCAAGCGCTATCCCTCCATTGGTTAAAAAGATTCAGGAATCACAAAAATCTTTTCCTAATACTTTTTTGGAATCTTCAGAACTTCAGTTAGATCCTCTTTTTGATGCTACGAAACGTTATTGTTGATTAGATTCTAGTTATACGGCATTGCTTTTTGATATTGGTAAGTGAACAATGCCATGGATTGACGCTGTAAAGTGCTGGTTAACAACACTTCGTTCTTCTGCAAAATTTGATATTTCAATGGAAATGTGACCATCTTTATGAGCATTTTTCTCTTGATTACAATCTTCATTTGATTCTCGAAAATCTTCTTTTTCGTCGAAAAATAATGCGCAAGATCTTCCAGGGGCAACTTTTTCTGGAAATATCTGAGAGTATCGAACAAATATTGTTCTCAATACTGGCGATGATGAATCATCTCTTCCTAAAATAAAATCACTTTCTTTTCAATTTCCAACAAAAAAACTTCTTGCGTGATCTGAGATGCCTATAACATTTTCTGCTAAAGATTTTTCTGGGAATGTTCTTAAAAGAGCACTTACTTCTTATGTAGTATCTGTTCTTTCTGGAAACGGATCATTTTTGTCGGTTGCTGGTTCTGATATCAGGAGTGAAGAATTTTTTGATATAGAAAATACGATGCTTTTGTATAAAGCTCCTTTGGTATCTAAACCAACTTCGATACCATTTGTTTTTAGTTGACAAGACTTTTCTACACAACAATCGCTTTTGGTTACGCCAGGTGATCTTAGTATAACGTTTTGATCTAAAAAGGTATATGCAAATAATAAACAGTTATGATCTTTGTCTTTTGCGCTTACTTGAGTTGATGCTACTTATTCAACAGTTCCGAGAATATTTCTTTCTTTGACTGCGCAAGATGGTTCTCCATTAGAGACATCCCTCTCTGTTTTGAGTAAAAATGGGCTTGTTGTTCCATGAGTTGTTTCTTCATGATCGTTTGTTCCTTTGCAAACTTATTTTTTGGAGAAACAAAATCAGGCAATTTTTTTGATGCCGACATATCGTGCAGGAACAGATGAATTATATATTCAAATTCCTGGGCTGGATCCAATTGTTTTGTCAATAACTATTGCTCCAGGTTCTCCATATCGTGTCAATTTGTCTACTTCGTCATCAATGCTTCCTCTTTGATCTTCTGTAACATGATCTGTGTTTGTTACTGATGCTTGGGGAAATACACTGCCTTGAAAATATCCGTTGAGGTTAGGTTCTTATTGAGCATTAGATTTTGATATGCAGACCGTTTCTGTTTGATCAGATCCTTATATATTTAGTACGAAAACTAAATCAGTTGGTGGTGTTAGTTATCTTTATGCTTATTTAGATACTATTTCTTTTACAGATCAATCTCCAGATTATAAAAAAATTACTGTTCAAGAAACCATCCTTCCATCAGATAAATTAAATGTTATGTATTTGAATCTTTTTGGTTCTGATTGGTGAAATATTTGGACAACTCAGCAACAATTTTCTGTGCCTCAATTAATGTCTTCGTCTAATAAACTTTTGGCTGTTACTACCCAAATAACAGACCCATCTCGTTTGAAAAAATTTGCGTTTACTCTTTCTCAAAAGGCTCAAATCCGTAATTTTTCTGAATATAATGCAACATTGTCTGTGTCTTCTTGAATGTTATTGGCAACCTTTGATTCTTTGGGATATATTCCTTTGGCTTCTGAAAAAGACCTTAAAGTTTTTTCATCTCAAAATGTTCTAGAGTCTTTGACAATGCTTTCCGATAAAAATATTCCAGCATTTGTTTTGTCAAATACTCAAAATGCTCAATTTCAGGTAACAGAACATAGTCTATCTTTTGAGAATCAGCTCCTTTTTGATTTTAAGAAGAATATTTGGAATTCTGGATTTTCTCTAAGCTTATCTTCTACAATGAATCAATGATATAGTGTCTGGGATATGTTTTATGATGATGAACGTATAGGATCACTCTATTTTATTCAATCAGTTGAAGCTGATGTTTCTAAATTAGTGCTTTATAATATGGTCTCTTATTCTAAAGATCTTGTCTTTGCAGAAGGATCTACAAACGCATGATATGCAATTTGAATAGTTGATCTTCAGTGATCTTTTGAAAAAGAATGATATCTTTCAATAGAAGATTCTTCTCGTTATGATCAATGAATTTGATTTAGATCAGATTTTAAAAATATTACTCTTTTTGGAGATTGAAAAACAGTTTGAGAAGCAACAATTCCTTTTTGATCCCAGTTTTTGATTAATTTTTGAGATCCTTTGCTTTCTAGAATTTCTAAAAACGTAGAAATATCTTCCGTACAGCATGATTTATGAGTAGGGGAACAAGTATATACTCATCCATCTAAAGCTATTTTCAAAACCTTACATACTGATATTAATAATGATGGATTGATTGATATATTAATTGTCTTTACTGATTGAACAATAAAGTTATTAAAAAATTATTGATGAACTCATCCGTATACAAATCTTCAAGATCTTATTCGTTTGGCTGATTCTATAAAAGATGTTTATGTATGAGATGTTGATAATAATCGTTATCCAGATATTTTGGTTTGGACTAATAATGATCAATTAAGAGTATATAAGAATGAACAAGGGGTTTTGGATGTTGATGGGAATATGGTTTGTTTAAATATTAATGCAGATTGAACAAAAATAAATAATAATCCTGAATCCGTTGTTTGATTGCAGCAGCTGTTTTTTGAAGATATGGATAAAGATGGTAATATAGATATTGTGACCAATGATAATATAGGAGACATTAAGATTTTTTATTGATGAGCAACCAAGGGTGGACAGTCAAATTATGTGTCGACATTACAATATGCTTGTGATTCTGGTTGGTATTCTAGACAAAAGAATAATATTCGTTTGGTAAAAAGTTATGGTATTGTTGTTGATGCTGATTCTTATGTTCAAGATGAGAGTATGATTCATCTTAAATGACGAAATATCTCTGAACAAGCGCCTGTTTCACAAGAACAAATTGAGTCTATTTCTCCCAATGAAGCTTTATTGGAAAAATCTCAGAATGTCGATATTGCTTCTATGGTTGGTTCCTTGTCTACTTCTTTCCAATGATATGCCAATGATAGTCTTTCTAAAAACTTATCTGTTTCGCCATTGTCTTATATCCCTCGTTATGAAAATCGTTGACTAGAAGATATTTGATATAAAAATCTTTTACAGTTATCTTGAGATGAGTCTATAAGTGTCTACAAACAATATAAAGATAAAAATTGAGGCGTGCTTTTGAGTTGAGATGTTGTTACGATAACTACAACTATTTTGTCTTTGAAAAATTGAGTTCAAGCTACTTATCTGGATCGTTTATCTTGACCTTGGCAAATCGCTACTGATGATGATAATCGTATTCTTTCTTTTGTTAAAAAATCTTGAAATTTTTCTACGGGGGATATTGTCTGGACTGATTCAGATGCTGTTCTTTTTGTCTTGGACGATATTTCATTAAATACTCGTCAATCTCTTAGTTTCTCATATGATGTTGTATATCTTTGAGGACCTACTGTGTCTATACAAGTTAAGGATATTTTATTTTCCGATCTTAGTAAGAAGAAAGATTTGTATGCTGACATTATTGTTTCTCCTCTTGATAGTTGTAAAAAATATAGACGAGTCTTTTTTAATACAACAAACCAAAGTCATAGATCATATGAAGAAGTATTTGATAATATTCAATTAAAACTTGATGCGTATACGGCAGAAGGTCAAAAAGAAGGGCAGTCTTTGTTTTCTTCTTCAATGCCTGCGTTATCTTCTTGATTATTTTCTTCTACTTCAGCAACAGATTATCAAAATGGAGCAAATGACTTTATTAAAGATATTCCGGGATTAAGTCAATTATATGAATCTTGGAACGTTCCTGGATTATTTTCTTCTTCTCAAGGAAATATTTCTCTTGATATGAAGGCTTTGGATGCTTTTATGGCGCCTGTTTCTGAGGAAATAGATAAGATTCTTGATGGTCTTTGTGAATGATTTAAACTGGGATCAAAGGGTGCTTGTCAACCTCCGGTTCCATTTAATAAAATTCCATTTAATCAGGCTTTTTTGGCTCCTTGAGATTATCATTTGTTTGGTTGCTGGCAAGAACTTATGACAGCACTCAATAAAACGTTGGGTAAATGATGGCCAGTTTTGTCTGTTCCAGGAAATCGATGACCAACTCCTGTCTGATATATTCCTGCTCCTAATATTTTTGGTTTTCCATTTAAGTGACCAACTGATGGTCATCTTTGATGACCAAAAATATGATCTTGGTCTTCTCAAGTAAGAGTATATGCTGTACCTACTTTAACACTTCAAATGGGTATTGCTATTTGTTTTTGACCATATCCTCTATGAGTGGCTGTTCCTCCTTTGGTGAGAGATTTGTGATGAAATTGTGTTGTAGCCGCGTTTCCTATGTATGCATGTAATGGATCTTCTGGTAATTGAGAGGAGCCGGCAACTGAAGAACTTGATAACTGGATGGCTGATCTTGCGGCAAATGGTTCTTGTGAACAGCCTATTTTGCGTTCGTCTGCAAAAGTTTTAGCAAATACTATACTTATTCAGCAACCAACGTATCCCTCTTCTTTTAGATTATCTTCTTTGTGATCTCAAAATTCATCTTGGACTATGGCTGTCCCTAATTGAAATTTTGGAGGTTTCGGATATGTTTCTCTTTCTTGATTCCCTACAAGAACATCAACAACCTCGTCGTCAGTTTCTGGATGATTTAATTTTGATGCTTTGCGTTTTGTGCAATGAGCAAAAATAGACTTAAAAATAAAAGATAGCAATGCTCAGGGAATTATTAAATGATTAGTTAAAGATTGGCTTGGTAGACAAGTTAAATATATGATTAATAATTTAACGAAACTTACTGTTAATGTTACGCTTCCAGATGTTTCTCAATTGGCTGATGGATTTGATTCACTTTTTTCTGCAACGGATTGGTCTGATGCAAGTCAAGCAGCAAAAGAAGATGATGTCTCATCTTATGATGATTTAAATTCTTTTAAGGAAATTAGTTCTAGACAATGATATCAAGCTATGACTGCTGCTGCTAATAATCCTTTTGAATCGCTTGTTACTATTTTTCAATCAATACCTTTGGTTGATCTCTATACAAAAGATATTGTTCTAAAAATACCATTGCCAACATCTGATGAACTATTGAAATATGATAGTTATCTTAGAGGATGGTTAAAAAATCAACAGTGAATACTAAAACAATGGCTTGAGGCCATTCATGAAATAGCGTCTATTTGTTGAACAACGACGCCATCTCAGGCAGAGGAAGATCTTCTTTATTTGAACAAAGAAATAGAAGAAATTAAACGTATGCCAGAATCTGATAAACTACTTCCTATAGCACAAAAAGAAAAAGAATTTCTTGAAACGGTTCTCCAATGAAAAGTAGTAACCCAATCGTCACATTTTCTTAGTGATGATGTTCCTGCTGTATTAAAAGATATAGGAAATCAATTTACTTTCTTTTCTCAAAAACTTGTTGCCCTTCCTAGATTGAAAGCAACTCAGGCATGGCTTCGTGCAAAACCATCTCCAAGTGATGCAGATAAACAACTTCTTGTTCATGTTTCTCAAAGAATAGAAAGCCTTTCTAGTTGTGCTACTTTTTCTGCTAATATAGATGATTTTACTTCTTTTTATAATCAATCAAGTCTGTTAATAAGAAATGTCCAAAAGAATATCCAAGTCTTACAAGAATATAAAAAATTTCCTATGCAACTTTATGATTGGATGCATTTTATTGATAGATATATGGCCGATATTTTGAATTTTGTCTCTAAATTATCTTCAACGTTAATTTGATGGGTAAATGTTAATGCGAAAATATATACAAAATGGGTTGATGCTTTGGTATTGATATTGTCTACCATAAAAACTTGGCAAGTGCTTATAGATCTTTCAACCAATTGGACTAAAAAATGTGGAAAATGTTCTCGTGATGGATATGGCGCTCATAGTTGTAGTCTGTGATTTTTGTTTCCAAAAATTCCAATAATTCCTATACCACCGTTTAAAATTCCAAATATTAATATAGATCTTTCTCATATTGATCTTGGTATAAGTATGGCATTGCCTAGATTTTTGATTACACCAGTTGATTTTCCGATGCCAAAATTGCCAGATTTGCCATCGCCTCCAAATTATAATTTGGCAGCGGGATTGAATTTTTCTGTTCAATTTGATTATTCTTTGCCGGAAATCCCTGTTTTACCATCTCCGCCGGAATTACCAGAATTGCCTTCTTTTATTCCAAAGATAGATTTTTCGCTTCCTTTACTTCCTCCTGCTCCGAAAATACCAAACATTATTCCGCAAGTATCTTCTATTATTGAGATAGCAGATTTTGTTACCAAAATTTTCTGTATTTTGAAAAAATGATTTGGTTTGGTTTCAGAAAAATGAGTAAAAACTAAAGTAGAACAAATGACTCAAAGGACTTGGGATGTTCCTATTTTCGACTTTTTTGATCAAACATTTACTTGGCAAACAGATAAAAAGCCACAATGATTTGATTTCCAAATTGATTGATTCTTGCAGTTTACTATGGATTTCTCTCCGTTTTATTGATTCCTTAATCAAATAGCAGAAACGGTTAATGGTGTTACGTATAAAGTTACTTCTTCTTATGCAAAAGGACTTTCTGCTGTTAATTCATGATTACAAAATAATGCAGTTGTTGATTTTCTCAATAAAGATATAAAAGATTTGGATATGGACTTTACTGTTCCTCCTTTGGATTTTTCTATAACGCCTTTGTCGACAACTGTTGAAACTATAGACTATGATGTAGCATATAAACAACTTTCTTTGTGACTAAAAGAATTTAGTGATCGTGTTGAAGATCAAGATATCCAAAAAGAAATCAAAAAAATAACTTCTGTATTACAAACTCCTATTGTTATCAATCCAGCCGTTTCAGAAATTCAAAATGCTGAAAAAGAAATTCAGAATATTTTATTGAAAAAACAAAAAGAAGTTCGTGAATTAGCTAAGTCAATAAAATCTTATGATATGTTTGTTGCAAATGTGAAAAAGAATGATGTTGCTTTGGTTAGTGATGATCATATTGAAGCCTCTTTTGATGTTCCTTTGTTTACTACAACAGATGAGACCTATGCCTTTTTGGAACAACAAGAATCTCCTTTAAAAACGTATATGGACACCAATGCTTCTTTGGTTAATGGATATTTGACAACACTTACTTCATCATCTCCAGATGAACTTAGTATGACAAAAGTTGACTATGAGAAAACTACTAACTATTTACAGACTATGAAGTCTAAAATAGACTCTGTTTATGAAACTTTGTGATTTGATTCGGTTTCGTATATGACTTGTGGAGTTCCATATCTTTCCGATGAAAAAGATCTGACACAACAACCCTTGCTTGCGCAAGCAAATACAAATTCGGTTTCGTCAACTGCAGTAACTTCTGATTTTGCTTCAGATATTTCTTCTTATGTTCGTTGAGTTTTTGTAGAGAATAGTTCTTGAAATAAGGTTAACGTTGTTAAATCAGAAAAATATGTAAGTGCGGTTTCTGATAATTATTTTGAGGCTGATCTTAATCAAGACACAAAAAAAGATCTTCTTTTGTGGGACACAAATACGGTTTATGTTAAATATGCAAATCAAAAATCTGTCTATCAAAACACACAAACAACAAAATCATTTTATGTATATTCTCCAAAACTATTTGCTTCTTCATATATAGATTCTTATGGTTCACTCTTTGATGTTGCTGATGCAAATTGATATGTTGAGTTTGGTAATGTATCTGTTAAGTTGGTTTCTTCGACACAAGAAGTTAAAAACTTTAAGATGGCATGACAGTCTTTTGATGCTATAAAAATGTCTTGGACTAATCTTACTTCTTTGTGAGAATCTGTTGATTGATATTTAATTAAGCTTAATCATAGAATAGATACATATCATGATAAAGATATTAATTTTCGTTTTTTGGATGATAAATTTTTGAATAAAAGATATATTCTTGTTTTACCTACAAATACACAGTATACTTCTGCAACTATAGATTTTAAAGAAAGATATTATTACAAAGGAAAGGATGCTGATAAGCCAAGAAATGTGTCAGATTTTCTTTCGGGAGGACAATATTCTGGACTTATTTTAACGATGAAATTTTATCAACCAACACAACAAATAGTATCTATTGGGCTTGGTGAAATTCCTAGAAATTGGCAGTATGCGGAAATTGTTCCATTAAAAAATATCCAAACACCGGAAAGACCTTTCTATGTTCCTCATGGACCACGATCAAATCAAATAGTTGCAGGAAGACAAATTCTTGCGGATATGATTTGACCAGAAGCTGTTATTACATTGGAAAGACCTTCAATAAATCAAACAATAAGTACATGATCTCGTCATAAATGATTTGTTTGAACATATTATAATCTGGTTGCTCGTTGGTCAGATAATGTAGCTGTTTCTCGTATGTGGATAAATGATTCTACGAAAGAATTGGCTAATGTTTCTGGTACTGCTCAAACAGGTATTGTATTGCTTTCTTGATTATATTTTACGGGCAAAACAACTTTGGAATATCTGATGTGAGCAGAAGATTTTAATGGAAATAGGCAGGTTGAAAAAGTTTCATTAGATATAGATGTTCCATCAATTACGGTGAAAGATTTTGTTCCGTTATCAGAATATTCTTGACAATTGGTTGCAGAAATGTCTCAAGATATAGATGAATGAATGGTCATTTTCCAAAGACAAAGAAATGATTCTTGGCAAGAAATGTCATGAACATTGGCTAATGCTTATTGAGGTTTTTCAATTGGACCGAAACAGACAATTGTTACTTGATCTGTTTTTAGCTTATGAAATACGGTTGGACTTTATGATACAAAGTGAGTTCAGATATGACAAATATCTATAGACTGAAATATAAATATTTTTGATAGATACGCAGATCTTTATGATATTCAGTTAGATCTGTCTACTGGAGCTCCTCTTGTTCGTGTGCTTCATAAACAATTATGATCAACAGTCTTTTGGATACAAATGCCTTCTTATAGCTTGGTAAATCTTACGCTATATCAAAAAGAGCCATTTTATTCCAAAGTAGATCTTACTCAATCAACTTTTGGTGCTTTTTTGTGATGATACTGTATTCAATCTTTGGATAAAGAGTGTGTTTTATATATTTCTTCTCAATGACAACTTTATATTCCAAAAATATCATCGACTTCACTGATAGGAGAATATCGCTATGATACTAATACTCGTTCAGTTGTTTATGTTATAAAAGATTTTTTGGGCAAAGAAATAGTTATGGTTACTACAAAAACACGTCTTATGAAATAATTTATATTTTTCCTTGTTTTTATGAGTTGTTTTCAAAAAAAAATAATCTGATGAATTGTCTTTTTGATCCCTTTGTTTTTGGGTTTTAGTTTTGCTAAAACTGATTGTGATACTATTTTATCAGACAACGTTACTCCTTCTTGGGTTGCGTTTTCTCCATTTCTTTCTCTTGATGATTTGAAAATTGCTCAAAATCATCTAAGGTCTTATTGTTGTTTAGAAAACCTTTATCGTTGAAGTTGTGAGAATCTTGATGTTTGACCAGAAAGTCCTTATTGGTATGATCATCTTATTGATGTTTGATTAAGAAAGCTTGATGCAGAAATGATGTATCCGGGTATGATACCTGATCCTTTGGGAAAAGAATGGAGAGAATTTGTTAAAGACATTGACTATAAAAAAAATGTTTCTTGATTTGGAGAAAAATATAAACAATATCGAACAATTAAACAACCGTATCTTTATGAACTTTATGAAACTAACAAAGATCCTGTAAGCCTTCTCTGAAATATTTCTTGATATAGTCTTCATGATAAATATATTAACTATTGTTTGGTTGCCATGTTAATGTATTATCAATTAGCACCAACAAATCATATAGATATTGAAGCTGATGGTTATTATGGAAGGTGTTTTTCTTTGGTCTCCTCTAGAATTCGTCAAGAAACTTCCTTAGCTATTTTGATCTCTCAATATAATGCAACAACTCTTTTGTTGGATGGCTTTACTTCTTATACAAAGTATTTCGTGGAGAATAGGCTGATGAAGTTATTGGATAAACTTTCAACTCTTTCAAGTCTCTTTGATATCTTACTCCAACAAGCCCCGTTATCATCTTATTGCCAAAAATAATTTTATTTTTTTAGATATGTTATATGAAGTATTTTATTGGGTTACTTCTTTCTTTGGGATTTTATTGATCGCTGTTTGCGCAAAACCTTCAAATTATACCAGAGGTTAAACCTAGTGATGGAGTGGAACAGGCGGTTACAACAATTGCTAATTCTTGATGACATGTTTGGGATGCTTATAATCAACAAGCACGTGTTTTTAAGGAAAAGAAAAATCTTGCAGCTCAGTTAGCTTCTTGAGTTTTTACATGGGATACTTTGCTAGACTATTTAGCATATCTTATTAAATTTCTTTCTGAAATTTGAATTTTCGTTGGGGCTTGTTTTATTGTTTATGCGGGGTATCTTTACGCTACTAATATTTTTACTGGAAAAGATCCTTCTTCAGCAAATAAAGCAATTAGTAATGCTGTTATTGGCGTGCTCGTTATAACATTTTCTTATGCAATAATGAAAGCTATTGTTGCTGCTTTCTTGACTTAAAGCTTACTTTCTAATGCATTTACTACGTTATTAATATTTTGTAATTTTTTTTCCGTTTCCTTTCGGAATGCCAGATTCTTATCTAGAAAATCTGTTAATGTTGTTAAAAAACTTGCTTTTTGGTCGTTTATGACGTTTGTTTGTTTAAACGAGTTTTCTTTTTCATTTTTTTCTTGGTTTATTTTTTCTACTTCTTGATTGTATTTGTTTTGATATTCTTCAAAATCTCAGGCATATTCTTTGTAAACTTTGTTTTTAGCAATGTCTTGGATGATGACGTATTTGTTATTGTTTGTTCATGGTGATTGTTCTTTCCCAGCTGACTGTTCTAACTTTTCTAAAGCTGTTTTTTCTTGATCTTTTTTTGCTAAAGCAGATTTGTTGCTAAATAATGGTTTCATGTTAACATTTATTTGAAAGGAAATAACTTTGTCTCGCTTAAGATCTGCTATAGGGTTATCCAAAAATTCTTTTGTTTTTTGAAATTTTACCATTTGGCCTCATTGGATTGTATCTTCCATATTTGCTTTTATTCTTTCTAGAATATCGTCTAGACTATAAATGCTTTTCCCTCTAGGAATTGCTATGCTTTTGGCAGGAACCATACAAAATCTTAACTTCAACATTTCATTCATATTTTTTACTCTAGGATCCTTGTCTGATGGTCGTCACATAGTAAAACATAGGCATTGTATTTGGCAGATGATTCTTTCTGAAGCTGGTAAACTATTGCAACTTTTTAGACAAGATTCTGTCGATTCTGTATTGAAAAAATCATTAATATAGTCCTCAACAAACGCATTTGCCTGTTTTGGATCCATCCCACTTAAAATATTGTTGATGTTTGGTGCTATTTGATTTTCTGGATAGGTGTTGTTATATGAAGATATTTCGTTTTGAGCTTCTTTTAGATAGTTTTCTATTTCTTGGAAACTTGGTGTTGTTATGTTTCCTTCTGTTTGAGAAATTATTTCATTACTTTCTATTTCTTCTCTACAGATATCTCCAGCTACTCCTCCTATTTTTTGACGATCTTCTTGCTGTGTTACCTTATTTTGTGCTATAAAATTTTTTAAATCAGTATCTAAATCTGTTGTTATTTGTTTGTTTGTTGTTTGCGGATTTTGAGATGTTGAATTTTGTCATCATATGTTTTGTTCTCCTCAGTTGGTAATTACTCCTGTATTTATTTGGTTTAATGCTTTTTGAAGAATATCTTTTATGCTTTCATTACTATTGTTGTTTGAATTGTTTCATCCATTTGCGGAACTTCCTTTTTTGCTTGTTGGTAGTTTATAAAATACTGTTTCAATGGGACTGATAAATGATTCAAACAAAAGGTTTCCTATGTTTTCCATGTCTACTTGTAAATCGTAATCTCCGTCTTCGAGAACTCCATTGATAAATAGATCTTCTCAGATACTTGCTGTTTCAAATTGTTTAAAAGAAGATTCATTATTTGAAAATAGTATAAAATTGTTGTTAACTCGGCTATCTACTTTTTTTCTTGTTATTAGATTGTTGTTATTTGTAGATAAGATCTTTGCTTGGTGTAATTCTTTTATTATGTTATCATAGCTTTTTGAAATATCTTTTTGAGTAATATTGCAACTTTTTTTGTTTTCGCAAACTTTATTCATCGCATAATTGATGTTGTTGTTTGTATAGTATAATATGTTGAGCAAATCTTCTTTTTTGATGGTAACTCAACTGTTTATAAACTGCATATCTTCTAATGCTGCATTTGTTATTTTTGCACTTTCAACGGTTTCTGCTTCAAGAGCTTTTTCATAAATGCTTTCAGTTATTTTTCCTTCAAATATAGCTTCTATTGGTTGATTTGACTCTATTATGTTTAGTGTTTCTTGTAATAAGTTGTTAACTATTCAACCAAAAACATTTTTTCTCAAGAAAAATATGCTTCGGATTAGTCCCAACAAAGCTCATAAAAGAATAAGTAATTTAATTTTTTTAGTTTGGGTTTTGAACATTTCTTAGAATGTCATGTAATGTATAAATAGGAGTCAGTGTTTTATTCATATTTGTTGTTAATTCGTAGATACTCTCGCTATACATAAGGAATCAGATATGAATTGGTAGCGTATATTGGGTTTCTTTTAGTTTTCTGATTGTCGTTTGTATTGCTTTTCTTGATGATTCAACACTGCTTATCATTTTTTGTATTCTGTTTTGATTGTTTGCTATTTTTTTTTGAAATTCTTTTTCGTCTCGATTTCTAAAATTTGGTTTGCTTTCCAAAAGATATGAATAATATTCTACAAATATCGTATACATCATCAGTTCGTTATAAATAGGGTGGATGATATCTTCTATTTTATTTCAAAATAGTCAGCAGGCAATAATATCTCTTGATGACTTTTTTCAACAATTTGTTTTTCCTAGTCCTGCATAAATATTTTGGTCGTTTAGATAATTAGATCAATTTCCGTTTATTAAGTTTTTTCCTACGTAGAAATATTCTTTTAGCGTTTTACATGTTTTGGGATAGGTGTCCTTTTGGTTTTCTGTAGAACAAAATTGTATATAATCGTTTTCTTTATTGCTTCTTTTGAAAAATGTTTTGCTAAATTTTTCGTGAATTATTTCTTCTGGATCTTTGTCTGGATTATTTGCGTATCCATATAAATTTGCTTGATAGATGTTGGTATAACTTGCAATAATTTTGTCAAAAAGTTGTTTTGTATATTTTTCTGTTTCCTTGTAAAAAGATGGTAAAGATTGCTCTAGCTTGTTTTTGCTTTCTCCTTCGTTGTCCTTTTCGAACTTCATGTAGGACATCTCTTCTGAATCGGAAAACCCTTTATTTTTGTATACAAATGATCCTGCATTTTTGTATTTGCAGACATAATAGACAAAAAGTGATTGAGAACTATCATAAATGATGTTATTGTAAATTTCTTTGTACTCTTTTATAGCAGAACAAAATGACACTAACATTGCGTTAAAATTATCATTATCAGTCTTTCCTTCTTCGATCATATCTATTCAAACCAAAAAAGACTGGATATCAATTGTTTTTGCTTGAGTTATTGATCATACAAAAAAACCTATCATGCTTATGATTCCAACAATTGTATATGCTTGTTTTTTTGAAGATTGTTTCATTATTTCTTATATAATAATTAATAATAACATTTTTTGCTTATGTTTACGCACTGTTTTTCACAAAGCTCTCCTAGGTTTTTGATAAGGCAGTCTTTTTCTGAGTCTTTGCTTCCAATTATGTTTTCTGTTATTCCTTTGGTTGTTTGTGATAATGAAGTGAAGTATGCCATGATATCAGAAATGTCAGTTGTCCTATATTGGCTTTCCATTGTTGTAGCCTCATCTCTTATCATCATTTGTGTTTTTTCTATTTTAGCAATGAAATTATCGATAATTGCTTGTTTGTCTTCAGCTATTTGTAAATTATTTTCTATTTCATTTCTTGTAGTTGGTAGATCTCCGTTGTTATCTTGGTCTTTTGTGTTTTGAGCTCAATCTTGTTCTTGGGTCCAAGATTCGATCTCGTTTATCTCATTATCTTTTTTTTCAAATTTCCTCCATAACTTATTGATGCTTCCTGAAAGTTGGTTTACTATTGTGTTTTCTTCTCGAATAGATTTTTTGATGTTTTCTCGAGAATATGCTTTTTTAAGCTTATCATTTGCAATTTTGAATTGCTCTGATGATCTTTTTATTCCATCTTTAAAAGTATCTTTAATTTTTTTAAGTTCATCTTTTGCGTTTGTTCGAGATTGTTCGCATTTGTATCGTTTTGTACAATCATAAGCGGTTTTGATTTTTTCTACTGCGGTTTCTTGTATTTTAAAAGAGATTCTTCCTCTTGTTAATAAAATGATTATGATTTCTTTTTCTTTTTTTGCTCGATTATCTCCCTGAAGCGCCACTAGATGTTTCATAGAGCTGTTTATTTTTGATAATAATGTGATAAGGTCTCCATATTCAGCTCATTCATTTATTTTACTGGAATCTTTTGTTAAAATTCAAAGATCTTGATATTTTTTTATTATTCTTTCCATGTTTTGATAAGGCACTCCTCCTATTTTATCTGTTCGTCCTCATCCTACCGAAAGTTCATATTTTTTTTTATTGATGAGCTCGTCTATTTTTTCTAATTTCTGCCAGTCTCTTAAGATGGTTTTGTTTCTTGGTAATACAGCAAAAGAGTCTATGACTTCAACTCCATCTCAAAATTCCATATATATTCTTTTGATGGCTAATACGCTTCATAGTGATTGTTTAGCTCGTTTTAGGCCTTTTGTTAAAATACCTTGTTTTTGTCCTACGAATTTTCCTGTATCAAATCGGCTAGGAGGAACAAATTTTCCCGCATAAGGGGCCGCTGTTCAGACTGTTCTTATTTCGAGAAGTATTTCATTGATAAAATTGTTTACCAATAATAGTGTTTCTGGAGAACTAGAACATGTTGTACATGGCTCTTGATTTGTTGGTGTTTGTCAAAAAGATATGAATGGTATTATTCATCGAATTGAAATAAGTAGAGAGAGGAGAAGTTTTGTTTTTTTCATATCTCGTCAATGATTAAAGTTTTGTTGTGTCTCGAGGCCTTCGCGCAATATCTTCTTTGAGTAATTGCAGTGCTTGCGTGTTTTTTTCTAGGTATTGCCCTTGAAGGAGGGTAGCAATAAAATTATATTTTAATTCCAGAGTTTTGTTTTTTTTGGCTATAATTTTAAAAAAGGTTTGGTTATTTATGAAGAGATTAAAACACTCAGAAAAATCTTCAAATGGGTTTGTCATTCCATAGCCACTACAAAAATCTTTTTTGGTGGCGGTTTTTTTTCTGACTTTCTCGGATTCTCGGGAGATTTTGTAGAACAAAATCGACGGATCATCTGTGGAAAAAACCGCCCTATTAAATTCCGTAAAAAACTTGTTTTTTGTTTTTGATTTTCCTTGAATTGTTCATAAATCAAAGATATGTCCTAATTCATGTGCCGAAAGATTTTGGAATTCTTTTAGATTGTCGATTGGCCCTATATTTAGTACAACTGTATCTCGTGTAGCGTATCATCTTTTTTCGTTTTTATCATCTTTGATCTCTATTTTTTGAACAGTATCTACAATTTTTTTCTTAATGATTTGATTGGTGTTGATGAAATACGTGGTTGTATATACTTGATTTTTGTAAGGCAATATGGCTGTTGTCTCTTGTAATTCTATTTTTTTGCAAAGAGCGTCGTCTTGTGTACATTTATCTTGGATTTCTGGTGCGCTTTCATGGGTTTCTTCGGGACTTGTTTTTGGGGAGAATATTTCTTGGGAAATAGTTTCTGTCGTTTCTTGTTTGCTTAAATAATCTTGAAAAAATATGTTTTCTTGCGTTTCGCCGACTTTTTCTCCTTTTCGTAAAAATCCTAGCAAAATAATACTTGTTGCTATCAAAAATTTGATTATATCGCTGAACAAGACCTTATTTGTTGGCATACCGTTGGATGTCATCTAAAATTGATTGTTCATTATTTCCTCTTATATTGAAAATGATGATTTCATCAAGAGAAATACACTCTGCATATACGGATAATAAGAATGCATATCAACCAATAATTATTTTGGGTTTGTTGTTTTTGAGTTTAAAGATGTTTTTTCCTGCTCATCAGGTGATGTTTTCTGCTACTATGGTGTAATAATTGTGGAGATTGTTTTTGTATAATGTTTCAAATAATTGTTTGGATTCTTCTTTTCTTGTTGACGCGATAAAGAAAGATTTAGTTAGATGAGAAGTGTTGGAATCGTCAGTTGGAATGTTGTTTTGGAGATAGGTGAGAATCCTGTCATAAAGTCAGATTTTGATGGTTTTGATAGATTGT
The DNA here is from genome assembly GCA_964620295.1 of uncultured Candidatus Peribacteria bacterium. Lineage (GTDB taxonomy): Bacteria > Patescibacteriota > Gracilibacteria > Absconditabacterales > Absconditicoccaceae > UBA5124. The sequence goes on along the minus strand of CAZUIS010000001.1, from coordinate 3,907 downwards.
TGAAATTCATTATTGGGAAAAAGCATAGCTGCAGATTTGTCGGTGTTTGAGAAAAAATAGATTGTTGAAGGAAATATTTCAACAAATTCTGACCATGAAGTATATTGGGTGTGTTCGCTGTAGACAAAATTCATTTCTTCTCCCATCATTTTCTTTTCGATATTTACTACTGTGTTGAAGAGCGTATCTATGTGATCAAATTGTTTTTTGATAATTGTAAAGTCTGATTTTTCAATTTCATTTTCAAGGAGCGAAAGATTTTCTTTGATTTGTTTCCAAAGAAGGTTGGTCTTGTAAAAGGTCGGATCTGTAGTAATTGGGTTGCTTTGGATCTTATCAAGATTATTTCCTGTGAATAATTGTTTGCTTTCGATAAAAAGCTGCCCAATAAAAATTTGGAAAGAAGTGTAAAATACTTCTAAATTTTGGGTTTTCTGTTCTCCATTTTTTTGGATTTGAGTGTCGAGGGATTGTTTGTAGAGAAGGGTCTCTATGAAATTAAGTGTATAATACATATCCCAAGGACGAGAAAGGAAAAGGTTATAACTTTTGTATCGTCGTTCAGCGTCAAAAAATAGAATTTCATAGTCTTGATATTCGTTGGTTTCGTCTTGGATATAAGAAAACAATCCTTGGTGAGTCGCTAAAACGATAGGATATCTTGTTTTTTCTTTTTTGTTTTTGAGCGCATGATAAATTTGATAATCGCTTTTGGTATTGAGATCAAGTAATCCCAAACCTTGTTCTAGGTGAGAATAATATTTACAAATAAATGCGATTTCTTCGTGAGTATGTGTTGATTTGTTGAGAAAATTTTCAAATTTTTGGTAATCCATCATCTGATCATCTTTGAGAAATCCTAGATTTTTAATGCCCATATTGTTGAGCATCGATTTTGCGATATTGAGTTTTTGGAGATTAGAAAAAGTCAGAATGATATTTTTGTTGGGAATAATACGTTCCAAAAATGTTTTGAGATTACTGTTTCCTACGTAATATCTTTTTTGATTTTCTAATTCTGAGGTGCTGAGAGTTTTTTCGTTTGGTTGGGGTTGGGTGTAGGATCCCATAATTTTGGTCAGTCTTGGAATATCTTTGATTTGTATTGAATTTTCTGGTGTTGGTTTATTTGAGAGATATTTAGAGAGAGAATAGTTCGTATTGGAAGTGAAATGAGAGAGAATTGGATATTTTGTTTGGAGGATTTCAAGTCTTTCGATAGTTTTTTGGAAAAAAATGAGGGCGTTTCTTGTATCTTGAAGCGCGTTGTGGGCGTTTTCTCCTGGCACAAGAACCTCTAGTGCGTAACTGGACTGATAGTGTATCACGGCTTGTGCCAGCGGAAACGTATCAATCGTATCAGCGTAGCTGAGATCGGAAAAAAACTTATTTAGAAACATTAAATCGAACTTGATATTATGACCAATAAGAATGGTGTTGTCTGTGAAAAATGATTGAATCTGTGGAAGAATATCTTGCGGTGTTGGAGCGTTTGCTATATCGTCAACAGCTATTCCCGTGATAAATCAGACTATTGTTTTGAGTTCGTTGAGATCCTTAGTTGGTTTGAGAAGACTAGAAAATTCATTGATAATTTTCCCTGTGTGATCAATTTCTACGATTCCTATTTGGATTGGTTCATCTTTGGTAAAATCAAGTCCTGTGGTTTCGAAGTCGAGACCTATATATCTGTAGTTTGGATTGAGATTCATGGGTTAAATAGTGGTATAGTTAAATAGTTTTTATAGTGGTATAGTTAAATAGTCTTTAATTCTATTTTTCTATTATACTATATTTCTATAAAGAGAATTGTGTTGTTTTGGTAGGAAAAATCAAGGAAAATCTCTTTTTTTTATAAAAAAGCTGATGAAAAAACCATCAGCTCTTTGTTTCTTTTTTCTTGGGAAGCAATACATGAATAATCGTTAGTACAATAACTCCAACAATTGATATGATAACTAATTTTGTTTCATACTTTTTTTTATCTAATTGTAGTTTGCTTTTTTCTAGTACTTGCTCATTGATTTTTACATCTTTGCTTAATATTTCTTGATCTAGAGCAAATTTTAAATCATCGCTTTTCTTCTGTTTGAATTCTTCTTCTGCCAATTCTTGTCTTCTTGACAGGAGAGAATCCTTTTCTTTCTTTAATGTTTCAATCTTCTTGTTGATTTGTTCTGTACCAATAGATTTGTCAGTCTTGAGACTACACCCTATCATCGTCATTCCGCTAATGATAAGTGCCATTACTTTGATGTTCATAGTTCTGTTTTTGTTTTATCTGGTACTTATACAGTTTTCGTTTTCAAAATCAAATTTTGATTATTTTTTTCCTTTTGATGTTCTTATGGTTTCGATTATTCTGATTATTTCTTGTGTTTTTGTAAAGTATTTTTGTGTGATATATTCTTGGCAGCTTTTTTCTTGGATTTTTGTTGATTCTAATTTTTCTTTTAGTATCTGGTCAGCTTTTTCTTCTCCTAAATGTTTTATATTGTCTGTGTATTTTTCGTAGATATCTCTTAGTTCTGGAGTGTTGTTAATGAGATATGTCATTAGCCATATACTATTTCTGTATTTTATCGGACATGTTTTGTGTTCGTTGAGATTGTATGCTTTGTGTCGTAAGTCTATCTGATTTCCTCCTTTTGAGAGATTCATTTCTATTGCATCAGCAAGAAATTCTTGAATTGATAGTCCTGTTGCTGTATATCGTGATTCGTTTTTGAAAATTCCATCAGAGATATATCCTATGCGATATTCTTTTTCATCGCTTTTGATAATCTCTTGGAGTCAAATCTGGTTGCCATATTTTTTATCGAAACATTGGTGAACATATTCATGGATGATACTTTGCTGTACGTCTTCTCCTCCTGTTTGGTCGAAAGCAAATATGGTGTTTGCTATATATACTCATTGGAAATTAGTGTCAGGAAATTTGCCTTTCACTAATATATATTCAATTGGTTGTTGGTCGCTCTCAAATCCAAATCATTGCATAGATTCTTGTATTTTTATCTGTTCGTCTTTTGAAACTTGTTTTTTTTCTGCTTCCAAAATTGGGTTTGGAGTATAGGCGAGATGTCTGGTATTGTATGCAAAAAACACTCAAAAATATTCTGTTAGGTAGATGTTGAGTATCATTAATTTTTTGTAGTAGAGTCCTTGTCAAGAGAGCATTTCTTCTGTGAGATATGTTTTTTCGTGGTCTTGTATTTTTTGGATAAAGCTTGGATCTTTTGTCGTACATTTTTGTAATATGTAGTTGTAGACTCGTTCAAGGTTTATTTTTGTATTTTCGTTGTCATGAATATGGGATTCTTTTTGATTGTCTCGTAAATCTCTGCCAAAAGATTCAAAAAGTTTGGTAAAATCTTCTTTATTTAGTGTTTCTTGTGTCTTTTCTTGGGCTGTTGTTTTTATTTCATTTTTAAATTCAGAAAAAATAGTCTGAAATTCTTTTATGGTTTTTTGTTGTTCTTCAGACGGTTGTTTATTTACTAATTCTCTTACTTTTTCTTGTTCCATAGTTGGGAGAGAAATAAACCAAGGTAAGTATATGGAGAATTATGAAAAATGCAAAAAATATAGTTTATCTAAAAAAACGTTGGATATATCCAACGCTTAGTAAGAAAGTTCTAGTTCCTGATTCTCTTTTTTTTTAGTTTCCAGTAGTTTGTTGTTTTCTGCAACCCTTCTGTTGATTTCTTCTTTTACAGTAGCATCTGTAATGGTTATTTTACCTATGGGATGCTCCATTATATAAAACATACCAACTACATCTACTAGTAATGTAATGATTATACCAACATTCACATGCGATTCTTTGAAGTGGCCATCAGTAAAAATCATGAATATAACCCCAATGATGATTGGAAACCAAACAAAAAATATTGATGCTTGAATA